>CAMGFM010000067.1 GCA_946055365.1 uncultured Prevotella sp.
ACGTTTGAATGGTTTAAGCAACCTAAATAACTACTATTTAAATCCATAAAGCTAAGACATGAAGAATAAAGTACTTGCCATCTTGTTTATGTTGGCTCTTCTGCCTGGTGTGGCGGCGGCAGCCGACAAGGCAGACTACAACGTGGTGCCGCTACCAAACAGTATCGTAGCCCAGAAGGGCAACCCCTTTGTGCTTAACTCTGGCACACGCATCCTCTACACTGCCACCGACGAGGCCATGAGGCGCAATGCCGACTTCCTCGCACTCTATATAGAGGAGGCCACGGGGCTGCGGCTCACCGTGGCAGAGCTTGTTAAAAAGGCTGGAAAGAACGACATCGTGCTTGCCGTGGACACTAAGATGCAGGGCGAGGAGGCCTACCGCCTCACGGTGGACGAAAAGGGAGTGCGCATAGCCGCTGCCAACGCCAAGGGAGTGTTCTATGGCGTGCAGACACTGCGCAAGTCGCTGCCCGTGGGCAGGCTTGAGGCCGTGGAGATGCCTGCCGTGCGCATCGACGACGCGCCTCGCTTCGGCTATCGCGGCATGATGCTCGACTGCTCGCGCCACTTCTTCTCTCTCGACTTCATCAAGAGATACCTCGACGTGATGGCCATGCACAACATGAACGTCTTTCACTGGCATCTCACCGACGATCAGGGCTGGCGCATAGAGATTAAGAAATATCCGCGACTCGCCTCCGTGGGCGGCAAGCGCACAGGCACCGTCGTGGGCTTCAACTCCATGTGTGACGACAGCACCGAATACAGCGGCTATTACACGCAGGAGCAGGCGCGCGAAATAGTGGATTACGCCGCCAAAAGATACATTACCGTCATACCAGAGATAGACATACCGGGCCACATGAAGGCTGCCCTCACCGCCTATCCCGAGCTTGGCTGCACCGGAGGCCCCTATGAGGTGGGCCACAGATGGGGCATATATCTTGACGTGCTGTGTCTCGGCAACGAAAAGATTTATGAGTTCTGCCAGGACGTGCTTGCCGAGCTTATAGACGTGTTCCCTGCACAGTACATTCACATCGGAGGCGACGAAACGCCCACCAAGCGTTGGGAGGAGTGTCCCAAGTGTCAGGCTCTTGCCAAGAAACAGGGCCTCACGCCCAAAAACATGCAGGGCTATTTCACCAATCGCATCGAGAAATTTATCAATTCAAAGGGACGACGCATCATCGGATGGGACGAAATACTTGAGGGCGACATCAACCAGAGCGCCACTATCATGAGCTGGAGAGGCACTGTCAACGGCGAGAAAGCCTCTGAGGCAGGCCACGATGTCATCATGACACCCACCGACTACTGCTATTTTGACTACTGCCAGACCGACAAGGACAAGGCTTTTGAGCCTTCACCGCGCGTCGACGGCTATCTGCCCATTGAAAAGGTCTACAGCTTTGAGCCCTGTCCCGACAATCTCTCCGACGCCGCCAAACAGCACATGCTCGGAGTGCAGGCCAACGTGTGGACAGAGTATATCACATGCCCGTCAACATGCGAGTATTACATCCTGCCGCGCATGTCGGCACTGAGCGAGGTGCAGTGGTCGACAGCACCAAAGGACTTTGAGGGCTTCAAGGAACGCGTCACGGGCTTCACACGCTTCTACAATCTCTACAACCTCAACTATGCGCGCCACCTGTGGCCAGAACAGATCATCAAGCCGTGGGCGGACAACTGACAAGACGCGCCGTCGTTGTTGCTGACACGGCGCATTGCCAAAGGACATTACACTTTAATACAATATAGATTATGAGACTTATAATAGAAAAGAACTATGACGAGTTGTCCAAGTGGGCAGCCGAACATGTGATTGAGCGCATCAACAAGTTTAACCCTACACCTGAGCGTCCTTTTGTGCTGGGTCTGCCCACAGGCTCTTCGCCCATCGGCATGTACCGCGCCCTTGTTGAGGCCTACAAGGCTGGACGTGTGTCATTCAAGAATGTGCTTACGTTCAACATGGACGAATATTGCGGCCTGCCCGAGTCACATCCCGAGAGCTATCACTCGTTCATGGCTAACAACTTGTTTAACCATATCGACTGCCCGAAGGAGAATATTCACATCCTCAACGGCAACGCCGAGGATCTCGAGGCCGAGTGCGCCCACTACGAACAGATGATTGAGGAGGCAGGAGGCATCGATCTCTTCATCGGAGGTATCGGTCCTGACGGCCACATCGCGTTCAACGAGCCGGGTTCATCGCTCACTTCACGCACACGCATCAAGACTCTCACCACCGACACTATCGTTGCCAACTCTCGTTTCTTTGACAATGATGTCAACAAGGTGCCGAAGAACGCGCTCACAGTGGGCGTTGGCACGGTGATGGCCGCACGTGAGGTGATGATACTCGTGAATGGACACAACAAGACACGCGCCTTGCAGGCCGCCGTGGAGGGTCCTGTCACACAGATGTGGACCATCAGCGTGCTTCAGATGCACCAGCACGGCATCATCGTGTGCGACGAGGCTGCCACCGACGAGCTTAAGGTGTCTACTTATCGCTATTTCAAGGACATCGAGAAAGGCAATATCTAATATTCACAAACACACTCCACGGGCAGGGACCTCACGGCACACCATGCGCAAGGCTCCTGCCGTGGCGTGAAGACAGCCACTTTAATATGCAGAAAGCATTAGAGGTAAGAAAAATCTCGGTCTCCGATGTGTCGGCGGCTGAGATTTGCCGTATCATGGATGAGGCTAACGTGCCTTTTGTTGCCGTTGACTCTCATTGCTGGGCCGAGAGCTATCCTTACCGTCCTGCCGTTGAGGTGAGGCTCGCCCACAATGGCAGGCAGCTGCTGGTCAATTATCGTGTGACGGAGGAGTGCGTGCGCGCCGTCGCGCCGCATGATGACGGCAGGGTGTGGGAGGATTCGTGCTGCGAACTCTTCATCTCTCCCGTTGCCGACGGCACATATTATAATATAGAGTGCAATGCCGCAGGCACCATGCTCATAGGCTTCGGCCCAAAACGCGAGGGCAGGGAGCGCGCTACGCAGGATGTGCTTGACAAGGTGGCACGCTGGTCGTCGCTCGGCCGCCAGCCTTTTGACTGCCGTGAGGGAGTGCAGACATGGCAGCTGTGCCTTGCCATACCCACAGAGGCGTTCTACCGTCACTCTCTGCCGTGTTTCTGCGGCATAAAGGCCAGAGCCAATGTCTACAAGTGTGGCGACTGTCTGCCGCATCCGCATTTCATGTCGTTCTATCCCATCGACTTGCCCAAGCCCGACTTCCATCGCCCCGATTTCTTTGGCGACATAGTGTTCGGATGATGCCTCTCTGGCAGGGCTTCCTTTGGCTGCACGGCGTGTGTGGATGCACCGAGCGCGGCTCAAAGCGAGGGACAGCACCGCTGTGGCGCGACTTATGGCTGGGTGTGTCGCACATGACGGACCGCCTACACGCACAGGACTATTGACAAAGTGGCACTTTTCTATAAAGAAAGTGCCACTTTGATTGTCATAAAGTGACGCTTCATGATCGTAAAGTGGCACTTGGCAAAAGCCCGTGGTGCGCTTGTGTCAGCGTGTGGCATGTCTTTGTTATGACTGATGCGCCTTGTTAATGACACAAATGACGGCTGTTTACATTCGTCACTATCACAAGCCTATTTTATGAGAGACCATTCATGCTATGAAACACGCCTGCGTGTCAGGCTAATGAGGGCAGACCGCGGCTATGAGACGCGGAGAATATGCGATGAAAACGTGCTGTTGCGTGTTGCCGACGACAACATTATACTTACCCGACTGTTTGTATTGAACGACACGGCAGCCTATATATGGCACATGGCGTGCCAGTGTGACTTCACCGAAAGCGACATTGTGAGGTGGCTTACCGACAGGTATGATGTCACGGAACGCGATGCCGAGGTCAGCGCACACGTGATGGCACAAAAGATGGTGCATTTTGGGTTGGCCCGGTATGTATAGACGGGGCAGGGCAGTGGCGCATGGCGTGACGGTAGCCCCATGTATGTTTTGCGGCAGACGCATAATCATTATAATAACGTGAGTTCGTCGAATTTTATCCGTTCACACATTATGGTGCATGTTGCCCTTTCAGGGCGTGAATAAAGCACCCGAGGTCAATCATATTGCAGGGATAACATCCAAGCCATGTAACTGACAGATGGGAAACAAGACAGTTTATGTTCGTCAAAACTCACATTAAGAAAATACAACAGCATCATGAACGACAAGAAATTCATTCCCGACACCCTCCAGCGTGAGGTGATAGAGGCACGGGGCGGCATGCATCTCGTGCTTGCGCCGCCGGGTTGCGGCAAGACGCAGATACTCACCGAGCGCATAGGCCTTGCCCACACCCAGATGGGCGTGGACTATGCCGACATGCTGTGTCTCACGTTCACCAACCGTGCCGCGCGCGGCATGGCAGAGCGCGTCAACGCCCACATAGGCGAGTGTGCCGTGCGTGAGGTCTACATTGGCAATGTGCATCGCTTCTGTTCACGCTTTCTCTTTGCCAACGGCATAGTGCCTGCGGAGTCTGCTGTCATCGACGAGGACGACAGCGTGTCGATACTTGCGCGCTTCTTTGGCGACGACGAGTATGTCGTGCAGTCCAGCGCGCGCATACTCAGAACCTACAACGCCGTCATGCACCTCGAGTCGTTCATGCACCAGCTGTCACATGACCATCCCAAGGCACTGCGTATGCACCCCGACTGTGTCAACTCCAACGACATCGCCGCCATGCGCCGCATCTGCGAGCTGACGGCCATGGCTTTTGACGCAAAGGCCATGACCGACATCTTCGAGCGCAGTGACACCTACTCGGACATGCTCCTCGGCAGCGACACGATGGACTATGCCGACCGCCAGATCATAACGCCGCTCCTGCACAAGATGTCGCTCGCCCGGCAATATCGCGACTACAAGCGCGCCAACCGCCTGCTCGACTTCCGCGACTTGCTGCTCTTCACCTACGACGCGCTTGCCGCCGATGAGGAGCAGAGGCTTTATCGACGCTACAAATGGGTGCAGGTGGACGAGGTGCAGGATCTTAACCCCCTGCAACTGTCCATTGTGCGCATGCTCACTGCCCGTGACAGCCACACGGTGATGTATCTTGGCGACGAGCAGCAGGCCATATTCTCTTTCATGGGAGCCAAGATGTCGTCGCTACACGCGCTGATGTCGATGCCGTCGTGCCGTCTGCACCGCCTGTCGGTGAACTATCGCTCGCCTGCCTACCTCCTTGAGGTGTTCAACAGATATGCCTGCGAGGTGCTGCACATCAGTGAGGACATGCTGCCGCGCGTGTCGCAGGGGCGGCATGCCACTGCCACGGGCGGAGAGCTGGGCCTGCTGTGCAGCGACAGCTACTCCATGGAGGTGTACCGCTGCGCACAGATGGCAGGAGAGCTGTCTGCGTCACTCCCTGACGCCACCACGGCACTGGTGGTCAACTCCAACAGAGATGCCGAGGAACTTGGCAATGAGCTGGCGCGCCGCGGCATACCCCATTTCAACGTGTCGGGCGACGACATGTTCATGTCTGAGGAGGTCAAGCTGCTCTTCTCTCACCTTGCGGTGCTTGACAACGAGTTTGCTTTCATCGCTTGGTCGCGCCTGCTCAAGGGTTTGCATGTCTATGAGTCGGCATCGGCGGCGCGCAGTTTTGTGCGTGCGTTGTTTGACAACGCCATCCTGCCCTCCGATCTGCTCACTGGCGACGGCAACACCACCACTCTGCAACGCTTTGTGAACTGCTGTGAGGAAGAGACGATAGTGGTTTTTGACACCGAAACCACGGGTCTTGACGTGCTGGAGGACGACATCGTGCAGATAGCTGCCATGAAGATGCGCGGCGGAAAGGTCATCGACAACACGGCGTTCACCGTTTTTCTCGAGACCGACCGCGAGATACCTGCCATGCTTGGCGACATCGTCAATCCCGTCATTGAGGAGCGCAGGCACAGACAGCTGCTCAGCCAGCGCGAGGCGTTGACGATGTTCATGCAATATGCCGAGGGCTGTGTGCTGCTTGCCCATAATGCCGACTTCGACTACCATATTCTCGACTCCAGCCTGCGCCGCCATCTGCACGGGACGTCACTTGCCGACAGCCATCCGCAGTGTCTCGACTCGCTGAGGCTTGCGCGTCTGCTCCATCCCGAGCTTAAGGAACACAAACTCAAATATCTGCTCGCCGTGCTTGGTCTTGAGGGTTGCAACTCTCATCTTGCCGACGACGACGTGTATGCCACGTGCAGCCTTGTGGGCTATTGCTATGAGCGGTCGTTGCAATATCTGCCGCGGCAGCGCGCCTTTCTTGACGGGCGCAGCGTGAGACAGCGTGTCGAAAGCCTGCGCAACCATTATGCGAGTCTCTATTGCGAGGCACGGCAGAGCATGTACACGCCTTTTGACTGTGCCTCTGGCGATGCCTCTTGCCTCACTGCCGATGACCACGGGGCGCATGGACGGCACACGATAGTGGCGCGCACGGCACTCACGGCAGAGTTGGTGAGATTTTATGACGCGTTGGTGGCGTGTTCCGTGATAAGCGGCATTGACAGGCTGCACTATATAATACGCTTCATTGAAGACCAGATAGTAGACAGCGCGTCTTCTCGCACGCTTGCACAGCAGTTGGCGGCTCATGTGATGGAGATGGCCACTCTCAAAGAGGCCGATCTCTGCGGCAGCGGCACACTTGAGGAGCGTGTGTTTGTGACTACCATACACAAGGCAAAGGGCTTGGAGTTTGACAATGTGATAGTGTTCAATGCCGTGGACGGACGTTTGCCCAACTATATGGCGCGCCACAGCCCGGAGATGTATGCCGAGGACGCGCGCAAGTTTTATGTGGCGATGTCAAGGGCGCGCCGCCGACTCTACGTGTCCTACAGTCTTTGCCGCGAAGCCTATGGCAGCAGCACCGACACGCGTCTCACGCCGTTCATGGACTGCATAAGAGAATATTTTTCTTGAGTCTCGCGCCCGTGTGAAACGCCTTTTGCCGTGCTGTGCGTGGC
>CAMGFM010000068.1 GCA_946055365.1 uncultured Prevotella sp.
CATTGTTCATCTTTTGTCTTTTCAGGATAATTGTCAAGCCCGAAAATCACGGCACGCCGAAACACACTGTCGTGGCTTATGTCACGGTCTGCCTCTGCCACGATTTTTCCATAAATGCTCCTTGGCACATGCGATGCCGATGCACGATGGTCTTCCACAGCCTCTTTCATTATTTTCATCTGATATGGCGAAAACCATTTTGCGAGTCTCTTGTCAGCATACAAAATCTTGCCGCCTGTCAGATGATGCACCGCTCTCGGGCCTTCGAGTCCGAGGTCATGATAGGCCGCCGCCACATAAACCATATTGATGTCTGCCCCTGTAATCCTCGCAAGCTGGAGGGCATTTTTTATTACCCTGTTTACATGCGACAGATTGTGGGCCTTATCAAACACCGTATATCTGGGCAGTATGTTGCACTCGACAAACTCCATGAGGTCAAGGCTTACTCGATTATTATCCATAAAAACACAAAACCAATAAAACGTATGGACCTGAAGATAACTGTTTTACATGACGTTGGCTTAGACAAGCCACGGCAAAGTCACATCATGACATGCCCATACACACTCTTCCACCTTATCAAAAACTCTCATTCTTCATGCTCAGGCTCTTCCTGCGAACATACACATCGACACTTGATGTTTCAGACTGTCAATATTTCACTTCCTCAAGAAAGAGAGCATTGCCTGGCATACTCTCTCCTGCCGAAGAACGGCTGCCGCTTGCCACAATATCCTTGAACTGCTCCAGTGTAATGCGGTGGCGACCCACATCTATGAGCGTGCCTACCATCGCTCTCACCATATTTCGGAGAAAACGGTTGGCTGTAACACGGAAGTGCCATGCACACTCACCGTCTCTCACCCACTCCGCCTCGGTCACCTCACACAACGTGGTCTTTACGTCAGACCCAGCCTTGCAAAAAGAACCGAAATCTCTCACCTCAAGCAAGTGACGCGCGGCCTCATTCATAAGCGTGAAATCAAGGTCATAGTGCATCCTGCACGAATAATGTCGGAGAAAAGGATTTTTTTCTGTGTGTATATAATAATGATAGGTACGCGCAACGGCACTGAAACGTGCGTGCATGTCGGGGGCAACCTCACGCAATCCATATACAGAGATGTCACGAGGCAGCATCCTGTTCAGCCTGTAAGCCACCTGCGTGCAGTCCAGCTCTGTCTCGCAGTCAAAATGTGCAGTCATGTGCCTCGCATGTACCCCCGTGTCGGTTCTTCCTGCGCCCACCACGCCCAGCCCAGGCATACGCAAGAGCCTCGCGAGACACTCCTGCAACACTTCCTGCACGGACGTGCCGTTAGGCTGAATCTGCCATCCGTGATAGGCAGTGCCGTCATAGGCAAAATCTATAAAATATCTTTTCATCATCGTCATGCTTTGCTTTGTTTCGTGGTGCGCCAAGAATTGTTTTTTCGGCACGTCCCGTCACATTGTCATCCTGTGACGCTTCTTGCCTATGCCGCCCTGGGCTAATTTTGGGACAGCCCTTACGCATCAGCAATAAACGGTCACGCCTGAAGACGCTCACCTTATGAAATCTCGGATCTTGTCGTATATGAGTTCGTCATAGCCATATATGTCTGGCAGACTCTCCATGCCGCCTTTTCCATCGGGCAGCAAGGTATAATAAGTGATGAACACCGGCACCTGAGGCTCCACCTTGAGACTACGCAGTAGCATACTCCTGTTTACAGGCGGTGTCTCAATGCCGTCTTTCTGCCTGTCGTCAACAGTCATGGTATACCTTATCTTCTCCAACGTCTTCTCATCCTTATCACCAAGCAGAAAAACCGCCATGTCAAAGGGACGTTCCAGTCGTATGCAGCCATGAGAGACGGCACGCAGACTACGCGCAAAAACATTTGGCGATGACGTGTCGTGCATGTATATGGCGTGGCTGTTGTCAAAACGAAAGATGACACGCCCAAGAGAGTTGCCCTCGCCGCCACGCTGCACCACAGAGTAGTCCTTGCTCAACAGCATGTCATGAGTGACGTGTTCCGGGGCAGCCTCCTTGCCTGTCGGGCGATGTATTATGATATAGTTATGGGCTGCGAAATATACGGGATCGCCCGCATGGGCACACACAGAGCTTTTGACAATGCTCTTGGGTATCACCCATTGAGGATTAAAATCCATGCGGCTTATCACGCCAGTGAGCAAAGGGGTCTTAGTAGACAATGCCCCAAACGCCACGCGCATGGTGAGAGTCTCGCAACTGTCTGTTGCCACAGCCTGCTGTGACGGCAGGTTGACGACAACACGTCTGGCGTGAAGCTCAGGATAGGTTTGCTGTCTCCATCTGCACCTTTCCATATTGACAAGACACAGCCTGCGACGTGACGGCGACATATCGCTGCTGACGATAGCCGCCAGGCTGTCATACATGGGATTGTCAGGCCTTGACGACCGCATGAATTCATCCACGCCGCCACAGGCAACGGCACGGCAGGCCGCATCTACGAACGCAGCGTCTGCCTTGGCCGTTCTTATGTCATAAAGCACGCGGTAAGTCCTGCACATGCTGTCTGGCTCGGTCTTGTCCACACGGTTGAATAGGGCCACGGGGTCTACAAAACCAAACCTCTGCCCTATGACATAGCGCAGATAGGCCTTGGTGAGATTATATTCCAGACGCGCATACACGGTATTGACCGCATCGTCCTGTCCCTCATCCTGCGCAAAGGCAAGAGTGCGCACCGTGGCAAGGTCATGTCTTATCGTCTCACACGAGAGAAAGCCCCTACGGAATCCACTTGTCTCAAGACTGTCGAGCCACGCCAGCACGGTGTCTGCCTTTGCTGTCACGCCGTTGCGGCTCACCCACAGCATGTCAGCCCCGTCTCTGTATCGTCTGCGCACATGACGGTCTATGTCTATGCGGTCCTTGTCTGCCATCATTATATGATAGAGATTGTCCCTTACACGCTGTCCGTCCAACGCATATTGAGGATTGCGCATAGACGCAAGGCTGTCCATAAGCAACGGCACACGTTCTTTCTTCTCGTCACATGACATCAACAGACATGATACGAGAAGAAAGAGACAAAAGTAGTAAAGTCTTTTCACGTTGTCACAATGTAAGACGGCCTCAAGGCCTCTACCTGATGACTATCTTGCGCACCACCTTGCCCACCTGCACTATATATATGCCCTTATGCAGGCTCAGCTCGCAAGTCCAGTCATTGCTTTCAATCCTTGTCTTCACCACAGGCACTCCGCCTGCAATGCTATACACTGACATCTCCATGCCCTGTGCGCCCGTAACCCTCACGACAGAACCCTTGACAGTTATCTCAACAGTCTCAATGTCGGTATTGTCAATCAGCTCTATCAGCGTCAGGGCCTTGGCATCGGCAAACGGCATGGCAGCCATGGCTGTCGCAAATATGTATAATAGTAAATATTTCCTCATAAGCGTATATATGTTATCGTTGTTTACATATTAGTAATGTGTGCTGTCGCTTTTTCTTCTGCAAATATAATCATTTCATTTCACAACTGGGCTTCTCCTGTCGTCTCTTTTTGCCGTGCTTTAATTTTATTTAACAGCGTCGTGGCGTCATCCATATCCTTTCATGAGTCACGCCACAATTTCTCGCTGTTTCAAACACCGCAGTCACAGCCTTTTTTTTGTCACAAGACAGCATTATTTTATCTCATACACCATGCCCTCATCTGCAAGTATAGTGTCGGCAAACACCTCCTGTGCCTGTCTCAGATATTCCTGCTCGTCGGTATGCCGCGAGCTGAAGTGTCCTATCAGCAGCTTGCCTGCCCCCGCGTCTCTTGCCACCATTGCAGCCTGCCGTGCTGTCGAATGGCAATACTGCTCGGCACTCTTCTCATCGCCGTCAAGATAGGTAGCCTCATGATACATTGCGCTCACCCCCGTCAGTTCCCTGTGCAGCGACGGCAAATATCGAGTGTCGCTGCAATAGGCATAGCTGCGCGGCGAGTCAGCAGGACTTGTGAGCCTGCTGTTTGGTATGACGTTTCCCTCGCTATCCGTCCAGTCTGCCCCGTTCTTAATGTTGTTGATTTGCGACACGGGAATGTTATAGAAGTCGGTCATGTCGCGCTTGATGTGCGGCAGCCCGGGCTTTTCGGTGAACAGAAAGCCTGCACATGGCACACGGTGTTCCAGCGGCAGGGTCTCTATCTTCAGACTGCGGTCTTCGTATATCACCGAGCGGCACGTGGTGTCCACATCATGGAACACCACATCATAACCAAGGTCACGGCAAAACTTCTCTATCAGAATGTCCAGCACCGATTTCATCTCCTTTGGGGCATATATGTGCAGCGGCATCTTTCTGCCGAGCAGTCCGAAAGTGCATATCATACCTATGAGTCCAAAACAGTGGTCGCCGTGTATATGCGTGAGTAGCACGGCAGAAAGCCTGTTATATGATATGTGCAGGCGGCGCATCTGTGTCTGCGTGCCTTCTCCGCAATCCACCATGAAGAGTTTGCCGCGTATCTCCACTACCTGCGAAGATGTGTTATGGCGCAGCGTAGGCAATGCGCTGCCGCAACCGAGTATATGTATCTTGAATGGCTCCATGCTAAGATGCAATTTTAATTTTTTTATTTCTGTATAAGGTGAACGTGAGATCTACGGCGACGTCCCGTCTTCCCATAATGACAACTATGTCATGTCACACAATACGACATGTCACGCTTGTGACAACACCGTGTTGTCACAAGCGGCACTTTACCACAGCCAAGTGTCGCTTTTATGACAGCCAAGTGCCGCTTTGAGGCAGCCAAAGTGCCACTTTACAAACGCATGGCTGGCGTGTCCTGACATCTGCTTCACACATACGCCATCACATGCAGCACGGTGAAGACCGCAAGACACGTATTCATCACAAGGCCATGACTGTCGCAAGAATGTCATCTCTGCCGCTTGTATGCGAATATGCCGCGTTTGTTTTCGAGAAACAGCGAGTCTGCGCCAAGCTCTGCTATGTCAAACGTGTCACGATTGAGCAGCAGCCTGCCGTTAAGTATCTTCCACGACGTCCACGGATTGCTTTCTGTCTTGACAGACGACGTGACAGTGCCGCCCTCTTCTATCACAAAATTACGGTCTATGCTTGTCCAATGTCCGAGCAGCGACGTGATGTTTATAACCCTCGCCGCCACCAGCTCATTGTCGGTCATCCTCGGCAGGACGGCTATCCTGTCGCCTGCCATCAGCCCGCCACACACCTTGCTCACGGCCATATCGTCATTATACACATCGCAACTGTCGTCAGGGGCATCATACACGGCATACACAAGCGTGTCGCCGTCGTCGGTCACAAGTTCCACGGAATGCATGGAAGTGCCTGTGCCGCACACGCCATAGACCGTCGAGTCAGTCACAGTCTCCGTGTAGCCGCTGTCCTGCGCCGCATTGTGCGTCTTCCTTTCGTCACATGCGGCAAGCGAAATAATCAAGATTGCCGCAATTATCAGTCCTGCATGTCTCATAGCTTATCGTTTTATGGGGTTGCACTGTCATTCTTTATTCAGGCATTATGACATGACATCATTATGCACGTGCCAATCGTCGCTCCTGAAGTTTTCACGCATCGTCGCAGACATCCGCCTGCAACATGGCACGAAGCCACTTGCACTATGCGTCAGCCTGTTTCCCCTTGCGTGACACACACCGTCATTTGTCCTTTTCAAACCTCTTGGCCTCGTTCCACAGCTCATCCATCTCGCCGAGCGTCATGTCCTTCAGCTGTCTGCCGTCCTGTCTTGCCCTTTGTTCTATATAGTTGAAGCGTCTTGCAAACTTGGCGTTTGTCTTCTCAAGCGCATTGTCCGGGTTAAGCCCATAGAGACGTGCCGCATTGATGACAGAGAACATAAAGTCGCCCAACTCCTCGGTGGCTCTGTCCCTGTCGGCATTGCACAACTCCTGTTGCAGCTCACCCAATTCCTCCTTCACCTTGTCCCACACGCCGTCTTTCTCTTCCCAGTCAAAGCCCACATTTGCGGCTTTGTCCTGTATGCGGTAGGCCTTGATGAGCGATGGCAGCGCGTCAGGCACTCCAGCAAGCACGCTCTTGTTGCCGTCTTTCTCCCTGAGCTTTATCTGCTCCCAGTTCACCGCCACATGATTTGCGGAAATGCTCTCCCCCGCCCCGTCTTCAGGCGCGTTTTCCGCGCCATAAGGCAGCGGCCTCGGCTGCGGAGAGCCCACCTGTGAAGGATGATACACGTGCGGATGTCTGAATATGAGCTTGTCGGTGAGCCTGTCACACACGTCGGCAATGTCAAACACGCCGCTCTCCTGCCCTATCTTGGCATAAAAACACACATGGAGCAGCACATCGCCCAGCTCCTTGCATATATTGGCATCGTCATGCTTAAGCACAGCATCACACAGTTCAAATGTCTCTTCTATTGTATTGGGGCGGAGGCTCTCATTGGTCTGCTTTCTGTCCCACGGACATCTCTCTCTGAGCATGTCAAGCACGTCAAGCATACGGCCGAAAGCCGCCATCTTTTCTTCTCTTGTATGCATGTCACATTAGTCAATAAATATTTTTTATGGAAAAACATGTCGCGTCATGTTCATTTAGTTATGCAAAAGTAATATTTTCCCATGGATTTTTACTAATTTTGCAAAGTTTTTTTGCTGTACATGCACACAGCCATAAAGAAAAGTACACGCTGACAGTCTTGAAGCACAGACTCACAGACATCTTATCACCCATGCGCCCCACGAAAAAACAGGCATGACCGTAATGTCACGCATCACACCCCCAAGATATGGCCCGACGGTAGAAAGCAAAGAAAGATGTGCAAGAATACAAAACAGTTCACATAACAAACAAAACATGGAATTAGCAAGTAAATACGACCCGCAAGCAGTAGAGTCAAAATGGTATCAGTACTGGCTCGACAACAATCTGATTACCAGCAAACCAAACGGCCGTGAGCCTAACACGATAGTTATGCCACCGCCACACGT
>CAMGFM010000069.1 GCA_946055365.1 uncultured Prevotella sp.
AACTGTTCAACTCCTGTTTCATCTATTATCCCCCATTTACTGTCTGAGTCTTTAAGTCCATTTGTCGTCTTACCTGTTTTAATACGGGCAAAGCCATTATCAAAACCATCAATATATGAATATGTACCAAACGGAACAATTACTTTTCCTTTATTATCAACAACGGAATGGCCCCTTTTAAGAGAGCTTAGAGTAAATAACTTAGAATTACAGGAGATGGAAGGCCATATATGTTCATATTCCATTGGAATAATAAAATTTCCTTTGGAATCAATCACGCCATAATGAGCCCTGATATATGATGCTGGAGCAATTGTTTTCCTCTCATAAGCTTCAGAGTAATATATTCCAACCCTTACATAATCATCTTCGAGATTAAATTCATCTAATACCAATTGAAATGTTGCAGGAATAACAATCTCCTGTTCTCTTGTCATAAATCCAATTTTATCAAATTGTCTAAATGGAATGAGATACCGTTTATCTTTGGTCGCATCATATTGATACAGTGGTACCAAAACTTTTGTATGCTTATTAAAATCCATAAGCTTTCCATATTATTTTCCCATCCAGTAACCAAATATGGGGATTATTCAACATAGAAGCGTGGTACTGCTAAAACCACGTCTTAAAGTGCAGGCCCTGAGAAAACCTTAATCAACAGATATGGTTAAGCAGCCCACGCTATAACGTGGGAACTGCCATGCCAATTCTTGTTGATTTTGTGTTTCAGTTTCTCAGGCTTCGCACTTACAAGAGTAGCATAACGCTCCTTTTATTTCAAATGTCTTGGAAAGAGTTGCCTCCATCCTTTTGCAAAGTTATAATTTTTCCTTGATAATCATCTATGTTTAAGCGATATTCTTCATTCTGAGCATGAAAAATAAATTGTAGTATGATGTTTGGAAGGGTTATTTTGCCAAAACGTGCATTACGATTTCCAAAGATTATGTCAGCGAGAGCATAAAAATCCATAAAAATTCACTGTAATCTCATACAATTTTAAAAGGTCACCTGAAGGTCACCGGGAAAAGAAAAAGCACTTACAGGATAGCTGTAAGTGCTTGATTTTTATGGTGGACCAGACAGGGCTTGAACCTGTGACCTCCAGATTATGAGTCTGTTGCTCTAACCAACTGAGCTACAAGTCCGGCTTATCTTGTTTGATAAGTTTGCGGTTGCAAAGGTACGCATTTTTGGGGTATTCTCCAAATTTTTGCCGAAAAAATTTGGCGTTGCCCTTGTTTATATGTCATTTTCCATAGATATTAAATGCTTTTCTGTATATTTGCAGGCTAAAACACACGTTTTTGTGGGCGGAGGAAGAGACGCCATGCGTCATTATTGAGGAAGGCAAAGTGCAACGACACACAGCCTGAAGGCAAGCGGAGGATACGCTATGCGACATTATTGAGAATGGCGAAGCGTGAATACACACAGCCTGAAGGCAAGCGGAAGATACGCCATGCGCCATTATTGAGAATGGCGAAGCGTGAATACACACAGCCTGAAGGCAAGCGGAAGATACGCCATGCGACATTATTGAGAATGGCGAAGCGTGAATACGCACAATCCAATGGACACACTGCGGAGACACCCTGCGCCCCACAAACAGACAAGAGACCATGGAGGAGGAAGGATGAAAAGGTTTATGCTGACTATAACGACACTGCTCCTTGCGGTGACGACCGCTATGGCGGCAGACAGGCGATACACGACAAATGTCATGAAGCGCGTTTTTGCCTTTGCAGCATCGGTGGACACGACAGGATCTGACTCCACCGAGAGCCGGGCCTATGTGAAATACCGTCTCAACATCAACCGCCGCAACTGGGTGCTGCTCTCCATACCCACCATGTATGCCATCGCCAACAGCGGCGAAAGAGAACACACAGGCGAAATCTACTACAGGCTCACCACAAAGGGCGGCGACTTCCAGCTGGAACGCCTCGCCAGCCACTCCACCATACCACACAGCTCCAACGCGATGTCTGCGGTGATGAAATATCTCACGCCGCGCATATACGGCGAGACGATGTTCAACAAGGCCATACTGTCTCCCTTCCACTACCGCAACAGACATTTCTATCACTACCGCGTCTCTCCGTTCACCGACGGCGAGGCTCTCGTGAGCTTTACGCCCGTGCGCAAAAACACCAACCTCGTAAAGGGCTGGGCGCGCATAGACACCAGCAGCGGCAGGGTGATAGATACGGCCTTTGACGGCGAATATGATCTTGTGAGATTTCACGTTGCCCTCACCACGGGCCACTCCGGCCTACAGGCATTGCTGCCCGACAAGTGCAGCGTCAACACGCGCTTCCTATTTCTCGGCAATGACATCACCTCAGAATACAGCTCCGTCTTCTTCATGCCGACACTGTCCGACGAGACACTTGCCATGCAAAAGGGCGACACCGCACTGCTCGACAAGGCAAGGCCATTCCCACTCGACTCCCACGAGGAGCTGCTCTTCTCAAGACATTCTCCTGACAAAAAGAAAAAGAAGACCATAATAGCCGACACGGACACGGCGGCGGTCAAGAGGGGAAACGCACTCGCCAAGGGCGACATCACCACAGCAACAGACACGCTGCCGACAGCCACGAGGAGCGACAGGCGCAAGCGAAGACTGTGGAAAAGGATCGGCGAGAACATCGTGGGGCGCATCAGATATGACTTTGGCAACGACGGGCAGGGCTCCATAAGGCTCACGCCCATCCTCAACCCCCTCTACTTCAGCTATAGCGGCAAGCGCGGACTCATCTACAAGATGAAAGTCAAGGCCAGCTATGCCTTTGACAGCCGCCGCGCATTGGAGGCGACGGTCAATGCAGGCTATTCGTTCAAGCAAAGACAGCTCTATCTTGACATTCCGCTGACCTGTCACTTCGACCGCCGCCACAACGGGCGCGTCAAGCTGGAATGGCAGTCAGGCTCACGCATCACCAATTCGGAGGTGGCTGATGCCATAAAGCGTGAGAATGGCGACAGCATACGCTGGGACAAGATGAACCTGCACTATTTCCGCAACCACAGGCTCAAGCTCTCCGCCTCCTACGACATTTCAAGACACTGGGGCGTGGAGGCAGGACTCATAGGCTACCGTCGCTCTGCCATAGACAAGACTCACTTCGTGCAGGCAGGCAAGCCACATGTCTACAGTGCGGCGGCTCCTCTGCTCGAGGTCACCTTCCGTCCCACAGGCTACCACGGCCCCGTGATAACCCTCGACTATGAGCGCAGCATCAAGGGACTCTTAGGCTCCAACACCGACTATGAGCGCATAGAGGCCGACGCTCAATACAGCCACGGCCTGCCCTGCCTCAGCGCGTTGCAGCTGCGTGCAGGCGTGGGATGCTACACCCACAAGGGCAAGGAGAGCTATTTTCTCGACTACACCAATTTCCGTGAGAACAACGTGCCGGGCGGATGGAACGACGACTGGGCCTGTTCCTTTGAACTGCTCAATTCCGCATGGTACAATGCCTCCGACTTCTACGTCAGGGCCAACGCCACCTACGAGACACCCATGCTGCTGCTCTCATGGCTGCCCGTGGCAGGCCGTCTCATAGAGCGAGAGCGCATATATGTCAACGCCCTCGTGGTGAGACACCTCTATCCTTATGTAGAATATGGCTACGGCCTCGCCACAAGGGCGTTTTCGCTCGGGGCGTTCTTGTCGCAGAGAAAAGGCAAGATAGACGCGGTGTCCGTGCGCGTGGGCTTCGAGCTGTTCCGCAGGTGGTAAGACCAGCAAGCACGTCGCTCTCGCCGCCTGCCCAGGACGCAGGCACGGCAGCGGCGAAAGAGCGCGAGCAAATACAGCAAGACAGCAAAAAGAGCGTGAAGCATAATCAGTAAGACTCAAATGTCTGATTCGGGATTGTGGGAAGCGGCACTTTACGACGACAAAGTGCCGCTTTTCTTATGCCCAAGTGCCACTTTTGAGTCGTCCAAGTGCCACTTTTGAAATGCGTGCCACGAGCCAGCGGTCATGCAACGTGCCGCCGCGCATGTCAAAAATGATTTTTTAACAACCTCCCCTTTGGCGTTCCTTTGCCGTTAGCTGCAAAATGACTAAATTTGCAGTTCAATCTTTAACTTACAAACATCCACGACGTGAGCAAACTCTACACCACCCCACGCGGCTACATGGCCACCATAGGTTTTTTTGACGGCGTACACCTCGGCCACAGACACCTCATCAGCCAACTGTGCGGCGAGGCGCGGCGGCTGGGGTTCGACTCCATGGTCATCACCTTCGACCGTCATCCGCGCCAAGTGCTGTGCCCCGACCATGCGCCGCGCCTGCTCACCACCTGCGACGACAAGCTGCGCCTGCTGCGCGCCACCGGTGCCGACCGCATAGAGACCCTGCACTTTGACAGAGCCATGGCAGCCATGACAGCGTCAGACTTCATGCGCCTCATGCTGTCAGAGCGTCTCGGCGTGAGCCGTCTCATGATAGGCTATGACAACCGTTTCGGCCACAACCGCGCCGAGGGCTACGACGACTATGTGGCATACGGCAGGAGCATGGGCATGACCGTCACCCGATATGAGCCTCTCGACGTGGACGGGCTGCGCGTCAGCTCCTCACTGGTGCGGCGACTGCTCGACGAGGGCGACATAGCCACCGCCAACAAGTGCCTCGGCCGCGAGTATGCCATCACGGGGCGCGTGGTAGAGGGCTTCAAGGAGGGTCGCAGGCTCGGCTTTCCCACAGCCAACATCAGTCCCGACGATCCCTGCCTGCTCATTCCTCGCAACGGGGTGTATGCCGTGAGGGTCACGACAGGCGGCATCACCATCCCCGCGGTGATGAACATTGGCGACAACCCCACCTTCCACCGCGTCGCCACCACGCTTGAGGCCCACCTGCTCGACTTCCACAGCGACCTTTATGGCGAGAGCGTGCATGTGACCTTTGACTCTCGCCTGCGCGACGAGCGACGTTTTGACGGCACGGAGCAGCTCAAGGCCCAGATAGCCCGTGACACACAGGCGGCAAGAGCCTTTTATGGCATAGGGCAGAGCGACACATTCTCTCACGACACACATCAATAAGACATGAAAAGACATCTCCTCATCGACATCACATGGTATCTTGCCGTCTTCCTGCTCATACAGACAGGCGTTTACATAGCAGGCTCACTGCTGTGCAAGGCACTCTCCCTGCCACAGTCTGCCACACTGACAGTCGCCGCGTCCACCCTCAGCAGTCTGCTCACCATCGTCGTGTTCGCATGGCGCAAGTGGGCCAGCGTCCGCGGCGGCATCACGGGCGGCACGCTGTTGCTGGCGATGCTCTGGGCGGCACTGCTCGCCCTTGGCTGCACCCATCCCATGACCTGGCTGCTCGAGACATGCCATCTGGAGATGCCCGCCGCCCTCCAGCAGCAGTTCACCGCCATCATGCAGCACGACCTGGGATATGTGTGCATAGGCCTGCTCGTGCCGATAGCCGAGGAACTCGTGTTTCGCGGTGCCATCCTGCGCCGCCTGCTCGAGGCCATGGGCCACGGCAAACGCTGGATAGCCATAGCCGTCACCGCCCTGCTCTTTGGCATAGTGCATGGCAACATGGCTCAGGGGGTCAACGCCACCGTCATAGGCCTGCTGTTGGGCTGGATGTATGTGCGCACCGGCAGCCTGCTGCCCTGCATGGCTTTTCACTGGACCAACAACACCATAGCCTATCTTGCCTTCAGACTCATGCCCGGTGCCTCCGACATGTCACTCAACGACCTCTACGGCGGCGACTCTCGCCGTGTGGGTCTCGCCATCCTCTTCTCGCTCATGATAGCGGTGGGAGCGGCCTACCAGATACATGCCATCACCGCACACAAAGGCACTGCAGACCATGGCAAGAGCGCGTCCTGAAGAGTTATACATATTTATATATGCTCCATGTATGCTAATCTCAGGAGCTACACATATTATAT
The DNA here is from genome assembly GCA_946055365.1 of uncultured Prevotella sp. Classification (GTDB taxonomy): domain Bacteria; phylum Bacteroidota; class Bacteroidia; order Bacteroidales; family Bacteroidaceae; genus Prevotella. The sequence goes on from CAMGFM010000069.1 coordinate 5,949, forward strand.
AATGCTCCATATAGAGTAACATTAAGACATGACCACGACCACAAGCTACAAGGAAATAACCGTGCCTTATGCCATGCGCATGTGCGAGGGACACGGCATAACAGACCAGATACTGCTCATAGACGAGATTGCCAACATGCCGCTGCCCCATGAGCCGCGCCGCATGCAGTGCATCTTTCTCGCCCTGTGCCACAGGGGCACCGCCAGATACTTCGTCGACTCCACGGAATACACCGTGGAGGCAGGCGACCTGCTCATCATCAACGTGGGCAGGGTGATACACCACTGCTCCATGTCTCACGACTGCCGCGGCATAGGCATGGTCATCAGCTATGCGTTCTTCAAGGAGACGATAAAGAGCATACACGAGGTGTCCTCACTCTTTCTTTTCGCCTGCGACCACCCCGTGTTTCGCCTGCCGCCGTCAAAGGCAGACTTCATCAGGGACACCTTCATGCACATGCGCCACAAGATTATGGAGCAGACCCACCACTTCCGTCTCAACATATCGCAGTCGCTGTTTCTCAACATGGTCTATGACATCAGCGACGAGATCTACAGGGTGCAGTCACAGCACACGAGGTGCAGCACGCGCGCCGAGGAGATATTCGCACGCTTCCTGACGCTCGTGGAGAGAAACTTCCGTGAGGAGAGGCGCGTGGCATGGTATTCGGCGCAGCTCGGCATCTCGCCCAAGTATCTCTCCGAGACGGTCAAGGGCGCAAGCAAGCGCACCCCCAACGAATGGATAGACTACTATGTGACCAAGGAGCTGCAGCTGCTGCTCAAAAGCACGCAGAAGAGCATCAAGGACATCACCGAGGAGATGCACTTCAGCAACCAGTCGTTCCTCGGCAAATACTTCAAGATGCACACGGGCCTCTCTCCCTCTGAATATCGCAAGAGCTGACATGCCCCATATATACACTGCGTGAGGGAGTGTCATAATTGGCACATTATGTTTGCCGATGCAAAACAGGCACTTTTCGGTCGCAAAAGAGGCTCTTGCCAGTCATGAAGAGC
>CAMGFM010000070.1 GCA_946055365.1 uncultured Prevotella sp.
TGGTATCCTGCTTCGCGTCTGGGTGCACCTAAAGATTTTGGAGTTCTTCTATTAACGTATCACCCATTCTATTTATTCTTTGCAGCCAATGTGTTTTTATATAGTAATGCGTAATAGCGCTTAGTCGTTTCTTCTGGTATTGGGTTATTGCAACCTTTCACATAGACACTCCACCAAGGAGTTCCCTCTGCATGTAAAATATTAACCAACTCATAACCTGATTTTGATCCATAATTTCTCCACACCATTTCGCAAACGGCTTTCGCATATTTGTCTTCCAGTTGTGGGGTTATTATCTGTATATCTGAATCCCTCTCAACAATCATTGTTGTTTTGTCTGTTATGTCATTTTTTCCATACTGTTTGAAAGAATGATAAACGGAGGGTATCACAGTACCAAACCTCCATGCTTCAACTTTATCAAAGCGTGGATCAATAATAGACCTGTCTAAAACGGCAAGTCCAAAGCCATAGGCGATATAAACTAACTTCATCAATTTCAGCGGTTGTAGATGTTTTCCACTCTTCTCCGCCAAATCTATCAAATAGTTAGCTACAGAAAGTGCATTGTTATTCATAAAAATATAGCTGTTATTGATGTTCATTTCGGAATCCGCTTCAAAGATACGAAAAAAACGTGGCTCAACAATAGAAAGCCACGTTTTTTTGATAATAATTAAAACTTTTCGCACCGAAATAGTCTATTCTTCCATTTTGACCGTTCTTTTGCGATTTATCGCAGGTATCTCACCGCATAGCTATCGATACTCTCCAGCAGGTCCTCATGGTTGTGGTTGGTGGCGGTCTCAATCAATACCATGCCGTTGAACAGTTCACCTTCCAATCCATCGAGGACTTCGCTTATCTTCTGCCCAATGGCAAAGGCTTGATCATGCTCGCCCTCGTTCCAGTCTGTGACGAGGTGGATGCGCACCACACCTTTGCCACGCTGGTGCTTGCCGCCAGCAAACGGCTTCCAGCCTATGGTGCCAAACTCCACAAACACCGCTGGGCGCGCCCATGCGTCTTCTTGCTCAAGGAACTCCACGTTGTGGTTCCACAAATCGATGTGCTTCACCTCTGGAACGTCCTGCTCCAGCTTTAATCTGATTGCTTGGTATAATTCACTTCTATTGCTGTCCGGTAAAACTTTTATGAGTAAGCGAAATTAGGGCTGACACCTCTCACGAGGTATCAGCCCTTTTGGTTATCTTTGTTGTTGCTAAATTTAAGAAGGTAAGCATCCAAAAATAGCCGTCGGGCTTAAAAGGCACACCGCAACAAGAACGGCGACAGCACACACACAAAAAAAGGCACAAAGAAAAGGGCGGGTTGCCCCTTTTGCATGGAGAACCCGCCCTCTATGAATTTGGCGTTTGCCTAAGTTGTCATAAACACATTACTTTACAGTAACCTTCTGCGTGCGGATGATAGCACCCTTCTGCATCTTAACAAGGTAAACACCCTTGGCGAGTGACTTGGCGGAGAGTGCAGATGCGTTAGGCATGTACTTCACGAGTGAACCGTTGGCATCGTAGATCCATGCCTTGTCGACATTCTGGAAGTTGAATGAGCCACCAGCTACCTCTACGGTAGAAACGCCGTCCTTAGCCACGTTGATGCCGTCGGTGCCGCCCTCTACATACTCAGGCTCATCGGCTACGCCCTGATCGTGGAGGTCTGCCGGAGCAGGACGCTCAGGATTGTTGCCAGTGATTTCTACGCCGAGGTCCATAGAGAAGCCCTTGTTGTGGAGACCAACGGGGAGGAATGCACCCTGGAACCATGCGTCGGAGAAGACGATGCGCAGACGGCTCTTGCCCGTGACAGCGTCCTCTGGAATGGTGAACTCGCAGCTGATGCCCTCTGTCTCAAACTCGGGTGATGCAGCGCGGAGCTTGCCGAGGAAGAAGAGACGCTCGCCCTCTGCGGGGTTCTCGTCGATGGGATCGGGATTGAACGAGTGGTCGCCGTTGAGGTCTACCCAACCACCTGCGAAGCAGTAGCGCAGACCGTCAGGATTGCTTACGCCTGGACGTACAGAAGGATCTGTCGTGTCGAAAGCCTTGACCTTGATGGTGATTTTCTGACCCTGATGAACCTTGATGACATGGTCGGTAGCGTCGACATACTGTGTGCCGTCAGTCTGAGGACCGTCAGCGTGGTAGGCGATGTTCTCGTCAGCACCTGTAGTGGTCACGTCGGTCACCCAGCGGAGCTTGCGTGCGATGTCAGCACCGTTGCAGTTGGGATCCATCTGAGAGATGCCATAAGAGTCGTCCTTGCGGTTGGGCAGAGAAGCCTGGTCGTCACGTGTCACGTGTACCCACTCTACGGGTGAATAGGTCTTGAGGTCGGTAGAAACGGAACGTACGCCAATCCATGGATCGTCGTCTGCGCTATCAAAGAGGATGTCGCCTACGTAGCAAGCCCATGTCGTGGTGCGTGCGATCTCAGACACCTTGCCCTCCTCGCCGTTCTTGTAGAGTATCTCGAAGTGGTCGATGTTTGCCTCGTCGTTGTAAACGAGATCCCAGTCGGCACGCCTCTGTGCGGTAGCGTCAACATTCCAGAAAATCTTGGCAGAGAGAGATGTCTTGGTCTCCTCTCTTACCTCAACATTGAGATCCTTGACAGCAGCCGGAGTGGCGGTTACCTTGTCGTTGATCTGGAGCTTGCCCACATACATCTTGTATGCGTCGTCGCTGCCCTTGACACGGAGACCGATGCTTGTGATGACATCGCTCTGTGAAAGACCAGCTATCTCGATGGTCTTCTCCTGCCATGTGCTGCCAACAACGTCGCCAACGGGAATCTCTACCCATGAGCCGTCCTTCTTCTGGAGGATGACATAGAGGTTGGAGGGGTTGGTGCCTTCCTTGCCGTTCTTCACAGCAATCTTGGTGAACACGCCGCCTGCGCTCACGTTGAGCTCGGTCTTGTAAAGCACCACGTCTGTGCCTGTGGCAGTGGCTGCACCAGTGAGCTGGAGGCAAGAGCCGCCGTTGTACTGGTCGTCATGTGTGTAGGCAGGCTGTATGTCGGTGTTGACCTCGAGTGTGCCGGGGTTGACAACGAGCCAGCGGTATGTTGGCACGATGTCCTGGTTGGACATGTTATACCATGCGCCGGCAGTCTTCTTGCCCTTGTAAGAGTAGCGGTCGCCGTTACCGAGGTTGAAGTGTGTCTCAAACGGGAGGTTGCCGTGGATGGCAGTGCGCTCGGGTATCCATGTGGCAAGACCTGCGAATGTAGAGAGAGGAGCCTTGTCGCCGTCCCACTCCCAGTTGTTGCCAATATTGCTGATTGCGGGGCGTGTGAGCGGGTTGCGGTTACCGCCAGACATCAAGCGCTCCATAAGCGTCTGATAGTTCTTCTGCACGTCATAAACATCAGCACCTGTGTTGTAGCTCCAGATGCGGCTCTGGTCATGCTCGCCCCAGAGGCAGAGACCCACTTTCTTGGCGTATGCGTCTGCGTTGAGACGGTTCCAGCCACGGTCGAGACCCACCATCCACATACCTGCATAGAGACCGTCGGTGGTGCCCATAGCCCTCTCGGCAGCCTGTGCAGACTGTGACATACTATAGGAGAAGTCGCTTGAAGCATAGTTGAGCATAAGCTCGAAGGTGCGGCCCTCGGAGTTGCCGAACAGAGCGTTGGCAAAGGGGTCGGTGAGACCTGACACTGAGGTGTAGATGCCGCAGTGGAAATTGTCAAAACCGTTCTCGGCTGCCTTCTTGTAGAGACCCTTATGGAAAGCGGTGACATAGTCATAGTTGAAGCCGAGGTCCTCCCAGTTGTAGTTAATGCCGTCAAAGCCAAAGTACATGAGACAGTTGATCATCGGCTCAAGATACTTGAACGTGCCGTCAGTCTCTCTCTCTGAGATGTAGTTCATCCAGCCAGTAGCACCGTCAGGACGGCCGCCAGTGGTGTCAAAGAACTTGATGCCGGAGAAGATGTCTGTACCGTTCTTGTGAGCAGCGTCTACCCATGCAGCAGGTGCGGAGAAGAGGCCGTGGTTCCAAGAACCGAAGAGGTTGGTGTAGTTCCACATGGTGAACACGTCGCTGCCGAACTTCTTGTTGGGCTGACCGACAGCACCGTCCTTGCCGTAGTCCATAGGAATGTTCATCCAGAGGTTGCGGTCCTGATAGGTGTCGCTCAACAGACGATCCTCACGGGAGAGGATGCCCTTGTTGCGCACGTGAGAACGTATGAAAGCGATGTCGGACTTCTGTATACCAGCTGCCGCAAACTCTGCCTCAGTGGGATACTTGCGGCCATCCTTGTGTACCTCGTAGAAGAGGTTGATGAGGTTGGTGTCAGTAAATCCACTGAAATCATAGACTGGCGCGTCGATGTTGTCCTGCGCCATGACCGGTGTAGAGAACCCGGCCATCATGCCAGCGAGTGCCAGCATGGGAAGTGTAGACTTAAGATTCATCTGAAAATGATTTTGTTTTGAAGATTGATTGTTGTATTCGTTCTTGAAAATCATTCCACACATACACAAATGTCAATTCGTGTGTGGCGAGAGGAGCAAGCCTGTCTCCGCCTTATGGCAAAAAGCACAGCGGCGAGGACACGCTTGCAGAGAACATCATTCGTCCCGACGGTTGCACATTGACCAAATGCCTGCCTGACATGGCTGCGTCATGACTGCTCTTGGCATCTTATTTGCCTTATAATGGAGCATGACACACTGACGGTGTCTCGATTGCGGCACGGCTGTGCGCTGACTACGACACTGACGTGCGCTGACTACGACACGGATGTGTCATGACTGCGACAGCCTGTGTCATGACTGCGACACGGATGTCAGACAACCTGTCGTGAAAGCGTCGCCTATACATATTATATATATATGCGCGCATGGCGTGTCTGGCAACTGTAGCATAAGGCTGTGCCGTCATGCCTGCGGGTCACAGTGACAGGTTGTTGGTCAAGGGCGGCATCACGCCGCCCTGTGAACCATTGGAAGAATCATTCACGAGTAAAGGGTATTCTCTTTATACCCTGCGCAATCTATTATAATTATGGTAATCGGCAAGATTAGAAGTTAGGAGCGTCAACATCCCACCAGAGTCTCTGACCCTGTGTGTCGGTAGCACCCTCGCCAAGGTTGGGCAGACCGGTGTCGTTGAGATCCTGAATAATCTGCGGGTCGCTTTCTGCCCACGGCATACGGCGGATGATGTCGCCATACTTCAAGCTACCGTCACCGTCCTCAGGATTGAGTATCGGGAAGAGCTTGGGATAGCCAGTGCGGCGGAGGTCAACCCACGGCTCATAGCTGTAAGGCCATGAAGCGATGTACTTCTGTGTGATGATCTTCTCGAGCTTAACCTCGTTTGACTCGCTCTCGTCCCACTTCACGCCAATCTTGGTGACGCTCGGCATGTCGGGAGTGCGGCCGGTGGGGTCTACATAGGTGTAGTCAAGCGGCTCGGTGCGGCTCATATACTCGTCGAGCATCTGGTCATACTGGCTCGGGCCCATGGCACGCTCCTCAAGGCCTGCATAGCGTATGCCTTCCTCATAGAAATGCTGTGCTGTGCCACCCATGTTCCAGCCACGGAGAGCACCCTCGGCGCGGAGGAAGTTGACCTCTGACAGCTTCATGAGATAGAGAGGAGGCATCATGCCGCCCATCACGTCCTTGCTCCATGTGGAGAAAGCGATGTATTCGTTGGAACCTACAGCCTGTCCGATGCCGGGTACGGTGCCGCTTCTAATACCTATGATGCGAGACCTTGCAGGTGTCTGCTCAGGAGCAGAAGACTCTGCGATGGCGTTGTTGGCACGGTTGATGGGGTCGCTGTTCTTCTCGAAGAGATACTTGGTGTAAGGATGGTCAAGGCTCATGAGAAGGCTCTCCCAAGAGGCGGAGATGCGGGTGTCGCCCCAGTCGCTGATCTGCATCAACGGATGGTTGAAGCCTGCTCCATAGTAAGGATAGATGCCTATCTCGTCCTCGGCGTTTTCTATCACGCCGCTTGCCACAGCCTCCTCAGCCCATTTCTTGGCTGTCTCAGGCTCTACCTTGCTGACGTGGATGGCAAGACGCAGCTTGAAAGAGTTGGCAAAGCGAGCCCAACGCTCAAGGTCGTTGAGCGGCTCCCAGGTGTTCTTCCAAAGCTGGAAGCTGGAGAACATCACGTTCTGAACACCGTCCTTATACCACTGAGGACGATCGGGGAAAGCACGGAGGGCCTTGACGATGGTGTCTACGTTCTCGACGGCACTGTAATAGATGTCGCGGAGAGCCTGATACTCAAACGGAGACTCGTCCTGATTGGCCTTGTAGTTGGCATAAGGCATCGGGCCGTAGATGTCGCTCAACTCGATGGCACCATAGTTGAACATGAGCAGGTAGAGAGCCTTGAGCTCGGGTATGGTGTCAAGCAGACCGTTGTTGAGGATGGGGGCTATGGCCTTCTTCTGAATAAGATAGCAACCCTTGGGACCGCCGTTGAAGTCCTTGCTCACGTCGAGCGTAGACTTGAGCGTGCCGTACATGAAGTCGCTGTGAGGCACTGTGGCGAACTGGCAGTAGTTGTCGGTGGACAATACATACTGATACTGATAGGAGTGGGCCTCTGGCAGACCACCCTCCTTGCCTCCACGCATGGCATAGAGACCCGTGGTGGCAGCATAGAACTCGTTGTTGAGGTCGGTGATGGCCTTGTTGAAGTTCTCCTCTGTGGGCAGATGCTTGTAGTCAATCTTGTCTGCCTCGCCCTTGACGATATTCGGCTTGTCTATAATGGTGGTCTGTTCGAACTCATCGCCGGGCTCGTCAAACTGGAGACAAGACTGGAGTCCCATGGTCGAAAGGGCCATAGCGGCTAACAGCAATATCTTTGTCTTTTTCATATCGTTGAATCTGATTTATTTGTTGTTTTGTTGAAAGTTTTGCCGTTGACACGCCAGCGGCG
>CAMGFM010000071.1 GCA_946055365.1 uncultured Prevotella sp.
AGCCGTTTTTCACGACCTCGTTAAAGAGCTTTATCTGTAGCGAGGGCGACTCTATGGCGAGCAGTGCCCGTGCGTGTCCCATGTCTATCTCCTTTTTCTGGAGTGCTATCTGCACCTGTGCAGGCAGTCGCAGCAGTCGCAGGTAGTTGGTGATGGCGGTGCGGCTCTTGCCCACGCGCCTTGACACTTTCTCCTGTGTCATGCCGTCACCCTCGAGCAGGTGTTCATAGGCGAGAGCTATCTCTATGGCGTTGAGGTCTTCGCGCTGTATGTTTTCTATCAGCGCGAGTTCCATGATGTTTTCGTCGTCGGCGGTGCGTATGTATGCAGGTATGGTCTCGAGTCCTGCCATTTGTGACGCTCTCCAGCGTCTTTCGCCTGCGATAATCTGGAAGTGTTGCTCGTCGGTCTGCCGCAGTGTTATGGGCTGTATGATGCCTATGGCGGCGATGCTTTGCGCCAGTTCGTTGAGAGAGTCCTCGTCAAAGTCGTGTCGCGGCTGGTTGGGGTTAGGCTCTATCTGCGCGAGCGGTATCTCGTTGATGGTTGACGAGCCTTGCGTGTGTATGCCGTTGGTGTCGATGAGCGCGTCGAGACCGAGACCGCCCTCTATGTCGTCGAGTCCTCGTCCGAGAACACTTCTGTTGTATTTCTTGTGAACAGCCATTTTTGTGGAAAATTGCTTTTATGCGGTATTCCCCGCGGGGTATTTATTGTTGTTCCTGTTGCTTTCTTTATGCCTTTGTCATGCGTCACCGTCTCTGCCGTTTTCAAAAGAGCCGCTTTCTGTCTCCAGAGTGCCGTTTTTCGTTGTGCAGAGTGCCGTTTTTCGCTGTTTTGCGGTCGCCCCGGTCTTTTGTGTGTGCCTCTTGACGTTTTCCGTGAGCCTCTTGGCGTGTGGCTCAGGAGTTTCAGACGCTTGTGGCGAGACATCTGTGCGCCCGTTTGTCGCGGTGCCGCCGTCGGCGTGTCACTTGTCGCCTGGCTCGTTGTCGCTGTCGGGCGTTGTGGCGGAGTCCTCTGCCGTGGTGTTGCGGTTGATTATCTCCTTGGCGAGCGCGAGATGGTTTTTAGATCCAGCCGAGTCAGCGTCGTAGAGTATCACCGGCAGCCCGTGGCTGGGGCTCTCGCTGAGCTTCACATTGCGCTGTATGACGGTCTTGAACACCAGTTCCTGAAAGTGTCTCTTCACTTCGTCATATATCTGGTTGGCCAGTCTCAGTCGGCTGTCATACATTGTGAGCAGGAAACCCTCAATCTCGAGCTGCGGGTTGAGCTTGCTCTTTATGATTTTGATGGTGTTGAGCAGCTTGGTAATGCCCTCGAGGGCGAAGTATTCGCATTGCACGGGTATCACCACTGAGTCTGCTGCCGTGAGAGCGTTGACAGTTATGAGTCCGAGCGACGGGCTACAGTCTATGAGAATATAGTCATAGTCGTCGCGTATGGGCTGTAGCATGTTTCTGATGACCCTCTCTCTGTTTTTGATATTGAGCATTTCTATCTCTGCTCCCACCAGATCGATGTGGCTGGGTATGATGTCAAGTCCGTTTATGTCGGTTGTATATATTGCGTCGTGTACGTCTGCGTGGTCTGTAATACATTCATAGAGTGAGCAGTCTATCTCCTTTATGTCCACTCCAAGGCCGCTCGAGGCGTTTGCCTGCGGGTCTGCGTCCACCACAAGCACCGTCTTCTCGAAGGTGGCGAGTGATGCCGCAAGGTTTATTGTAGTCGTTGTCTTGCCAACACCTCCTTTTTGGTTGGCCAATGCTATTATTTTTCCCATTTCGTGTCAATAATTATTCGGCAAAGTTACATATTTTATGTGAGAATCGGGTGGTTTAAACCTTTTTTCGTACATTTGCATGTGAATAAAACGAAAAATCATGAACGAGAACAGACCCTTGATATTAGTTTCCAACGACGACGGCTATCACGCCAAAGGCATTAACGCCCTGATAGACATGCTTAAGGACATGGCCGACATTGTGGTGTGCGCCCCCGAGTCGGCGCGTTCAGGCTTTGCCACCGCCTTTTCTGCCACCACGCCGCTCAGGCTCAAGCTGCGAAGGGAGGAAGAGTCCTACAGAATGTGGTCGTGCAGCGGCACGCCGGTGGACTGTGTGAAGCTGGCGTTGCACGAAAACCTTTGCGGCAGGACTCCCGACATGATAATAGGCGGCATCAACCATGGCGACAATGCGTCGGTCAACACCCATTACAGCGGCACGATGGGCGTGGCGATAGAGGGCTGCCTCAAATACATACCCTCCGTGGCGTTCTCGCTGTGCGACCATAGCGGCGATGCCGACTTTGAGCCGCTGCGTCCGTATGTCAGGCGCATCACGGGCGAGGTGTTGCGCAGAGGACTGCCAAAGGGAGTGTGCCTTAATGTCAATTTCCCAAGGCTAAAGGAGTTTAATGGTGTCAGGATATGCCGCATGGCCATGGGCACATGGTATAACGAGTGTGTCAAGATGCGCCATCCCAGCGGCTATGACTACTATTGGATGGTGGGCGACTACCGCAATGACGAGCCGCAGAGTGACGATACGGACAACTGGGCGTTGGCCCACGGCTATGTGGCGGTGACACCCACGCGCATAGACGTGACATCCTATGACACCATGGAGGAGCTTAGAGGCTGGGGGCTTTAGCCTCTGGCGCAGGGGCGCGCCGCTTTGGCGGCAGGAAAGACGTGACGGGGAGAGGATATGACCGCCGTTTTTCTTCCGTCTTCCTGCTCATGACAACCCGTGGAGGTCCATGCCGTGCCACGTACACATTATATATATTACATCAAACAGAGACAATACATGAAATACTATCTGATAGTGGGGGAGGCGAGCGGCGACTTGCATGCGTCAAGGCTCATGAAGGCCATCAAGAGAGAGGACCCCGCGGCACAGTTCCGCTTTTTTGGCGGCGACATGATGTCGTCTGTCGGCGGCGAGAGGGTGCGACACTACCGTGAACTGGCATATATGGGGTTCATACCCGTGTTGTTGCACCTGCGCACTATACTCGGCAATATGGCATGGTGCAAGAAAGACATAATGCAATGGCAGCCCGACGCACTCATACTCGTGGACTATCCCGGCTTTAACCTCAAGATTGCGCGCTACATACACGCCAACAGCGACATACCCGTGTGCTATTACATCTCGCCGAAGATATGGGCGTGGAAGGAATGGCGCATAAAGGACATAAGGCGCGACGTTGACCACATGTTCTCGATATTGCCTTTTGAGATAGATTTCTATGAGAAAAAGCACCGATACCCCATCTGCTATGTGGGCAACCCCACTGCCGAGGAGGTGAGACAGTACAGAGAGACCCACAACGAGACCTTTGCCTCGTTTGCAAGCCGCCACTCGCTATCCCAAAAGCCCGTCATAGCCTTGCTCGCAGGCAGCCGCAAGCAGGAGATCAAGGACAACCTGCCTGCCATGATAGCCGCCGCGAGCCGCAGGGACGACTGCCAGCTCGTGTTGGCGGGCGCGCCGGGCATAGAGCGCGACTATTACGCGCGCTTTGTGGCAGGCAAGGGCGTGACAGTGGTATATGACGACACCTATGCCCTGCTGTCACACGCGAGGGCGGCGGTAGTGACGAGCGGCACAGCCACTCTTGAGACGGCATTGTTTGGCGTGCCGCAGGTGGTGTGCTATGAGACACCGCTGCACGCCATAGTCTCGGCGTTGAGAAAAAGACTTTTGAGCGTGCAGCATGTGTCGTTGGTCAACCTCATCGCTGGCGAGGAGGTGGTGAAGGAACTCGTGGCAGAGAAGTTCAGCGCAGACAATATCCATGCGGAGCTTGTGAGGCTGCTCGACGACGAAGACTATCGCGCCAGAATGTGCGATGGCTATGACAGAGTGTGGAGTCTCATCGGCGACAGCCGCCCCTCGGAGAGGACGGCACGCGAGATAGTGGAGATTTTGTCACGCCGCTGATGCAATGAGTGTGGAGTCAGTGCATTATATATGTATAACGACGACACCTCTATGCCTATGCCATGAATGGCGCGGGCGGTGAAAGCCCTCACTAATAACGCAACCGCGCCGGCAGGTTGCGGCATACGAACAAAACAAATCATCCTATAAGACAGAGTGAATACAGAACAACAGTTGCTCAACGGCGTAAGGGACGGCGACAGAACTGCCATGAGGCGGCTCTACGACACTTATTCGGGATATGCCATGGCCACCGTCCTCAGGTATGTGCCTGACAGGGATGATGCGTCAGACATCTTGCAGGATGCCTTTGTCAAGGTTTTCTCTTCAGTGGCGCAGTTTGACTATAGGGGAGAGGGCAGCCTCAAGTCGTGGATAATGCGCATAGTGGTCAACGAGGCTCTCGGGTGGCTGCGCAAGCGCAAGGACATAACCTTTACAGACAACATTCCCGACACCTCGAGCCTCGATGACGACCCCGATGTGGACTCCGTGACCGACGAGGTGCTTGCAGACATGATAGCATCGCTGCCCGACGGCTATCGCATGGTGCTAAACCTCTATGTGTTTGAGGGTTTGAGTCACAAGGACATCGCCGCGAGGCTCGGCATAACGCCCAGCACGTCGGCATCGCAGTTCTTCCATGCCAAGAAGATGCTTGCAAGAAAGATAAAGGTGTATTGTGAAAGTGAGCGTAAATGACATACGAATGAAAAAGGAAAAGGACAAATGGGCCTATAGACTGCGCGAGCGCATGAAAGACCGTCACGTTCCCGTGCCAGAGGGGCTGTGGGACAGGATTGAGAGCCGTCTCGACGAGGCCGCCAAGGGCGGCGCGCGTGTCGGCGGCGACTCTGCCGTGCCTCTTGGCGGCGACTCCGCATCCTCACGCCTGCATGTGGCTGAGCCTGCTGTCAATGCGGGCGGCGGCAAGGGCAGGTCGGGCATGACGGTGAGGATGAAGACGTGGCTGTCGGCGGCTGCTGCTGTGGCGGCATTGCTCGTGGCATTTTATTTCATACAGGGCAAGGACGGGAAGACGCAGCCCGAATATGTCGTTGCAGGCAATGACGATGTCAGGGCTGGCGGTCATGGTCACGACGCTGCACCCCGTAATGTCACGGGGGCAGGTAGCGGTGTCGCAGGCGCAGACAATGGCGGCGCAAGGGTGCTTGTGGCTGCTGATAACGGCGCGCACGGGGCTTCTCTGTCACGCAATGCCGCGATGGTGGCAGGCGTGAAAGGCGAGGCGGCAGGCCGTCAACGTGTTGCGGAAAGTGTGGCAGACACGGCGGACGTTGACCCCGGGATAAGGCGCACGGGATGTGAGACTCCCGAAGACGACTTGCAGACGGTGAGTCTGTCGCCGCAGCTCATGGCATCGCACGATCGACAGTTGCCGCAGCAAGCCAATGCCACAGCCAAGAGTCATGCCGCGGAGCGTCAGGACGCACTTGACGGCATGATGGCGGCAGACGCTGCTGTAAGAGGCGCAGACGACGGCGGACAATGGACGCTTGCCATGCACACAGGCACGTCGGTTGCTGAGACAAACAGAGGTATGCACAGTGCCATGTCGGCTGGATATGTCAAAAATCCTGCCATGAGAGGCATTGCAGGAGTGCATGACATCGTGTGCGACGACAAGTTTGTAGTGGGCGCAGGCGAGAGACTCGCGCCTGCAAGCCAGATAAGAAAACACAGCCACCCCGTTTCGCTGGGGCTGTCGGTGGGTTATGGGCTGGGCAATAGGCTCGGGCTTGTCTCGGGACTCGTCTATACCTACACCTCCACCGACATCATGCATGCAGGACAGACGGCTGACGTGGTGCAGCACCAGACTTACCGCTACATAGGCGTGCCGCTCTATCTGCGCTATAAGGCTTTGGCCCTGCGCAGGCTTAATGTGTATGCGTCGGCAGGCGGTCAGGTAGACTTCAACTTCTCCGCCAAGAGCAAGTCGGCGTCGTCTGACTATAACAACATCAACAAAGATCAGCCCGTCTACTCGCTCGGCGTGTCAGCAGGAGTGCAGTATGACGTGTTGCCGCACTTCGGGATTTATGCAGAGCCTGGCGTGAGATATTATTTCAACAACGCCAGCGGCGTGGAGAACATTTTTAAGGAGAAACAATGGAACATCGGCATACAGCTGGGCCTGCGTTTTGACCTTTAGAAGAGCCTCATGCGGCAGTCGCAAGGCGACAGTTGGCAGGCTCAATGCTACATATTTACACACAACAAAAGCGGCACTCCTCATCTGCGAGAGTGCCGCTTTTGTTTTTTTAGTTGTCTATCTTGATAGCTTATGCTTTTTACAATTTGCAAAAGCCACGCCTTGTCATTTTCAAGACAGCCCTTTTGCGGTCGCAAAAATGGCGTTTTAGGGTCATGAAAGTGCCTCTTTAGAGTTGCCAAACAGCCTCTTTGCAATAGCAATAGTGCCTCTTTGCTTTTGCCTGAGTGTCGCTGTGCGGTTGCAAAGATGCCAGGGTGCGAGTGTAGGCAGTGGCGTGTCTTTTATTTGCAATGCCTTGTGACATGCCGTGTCGTGACGGTTTAAATGCCTATCTTCACGCCGAGTGAGAAATAAGTGTCATCGCCGCCGTCTATCCACTGGTATTTGCCCTCTATGAAGCCTGCAATGTTTGACGTGAAGTCATATTTGAGTCCGCCGCCGATGTTCACCAGAAAGTCTGTCTCGCCGTCATGGTGTTTGGGCTTGGCATAGTTGAGTCCTATACCCACTATTGGATAAAGCGTAAAGCCCGATGAGAGATCTACGTTGTAGTGAAAGTCGGCCTCAAGCTGGAAGTTTGTGGCGTTTTCAGGGAAGTAGAAGTTAAAGGCAGGGGCAAACTCAAAGTTCTTACCGAGATTTGTGCTTACGCCAACGCCCACTCCAAAGTCGTTGCGGAGGTTGCCCTTGATGTCTACACTCTTTATCTGAGCAGAGGATGCCGTTGC
>CAMGFM010000072.1 GCA_946055365.1 uncultured Prevotella sp.
ATTGGGCGTTTGCCAGTCAGGTAAGCCCCGTCTTTTAGGGCTGCGGGTGTAGTGTTGTAGCTGTTTGTCTTATCTTCAGGTGTGGGGCGTGGCGGTCTTATATGTGCCGTGTGCCTTTTATTTGCCATTCAAGAGCCATGTGCCGTGTGTCTATACGTTATTATATATAGGCGTGCGCCATGCGTGTGCCAGTCGTGAGCCTCGTGTCGCATGGTCATATACATTATATAATGTGTGTCATGTGCCATTCGCCTGTGCGTTCTTAGCCCTTGGTCTTTTCCTCAAACAGTTTCAGCAGCATGTCCCTTTGCTGTGCTATTGTTATGTTGCTGTTGTCTATGACCACAGCGTCCTCCGCCTGTCTCAGCGGTGATGTCTTACGGTGGGTATCGATGTAGTCGCGCTCCTGCACGTTGCTCAGTATGTCCTCATAGTTGGCAGGCATACCTTTTTCGTTCAGTTCCTTATATCGTCTTTGCGCCCTTATCTCTGCCGAGGCAGTCACGAAGAGCTTGAGTTCTGCATCGGGGAACACCACAGTGCCGATGTCCCGTCCGTCCATCACTATGCCTTTGCCCCTGCCGAGAGCCTTTTGCTGCTCCACGAGCTTGGCTCTCACAAAAGGCAGTGCCGCAATGATGCTCACCCTCTGCGACACCTCAAGAGACCTGATGGCCATTTCCACGTCCTCGCCGTTGAGACAGGTGTGTTGTGTGCCGTTTTCTGCGTCGGTCACAAACTCTATTTTCACCTCTGGCATCAGCTGTTGCAGCCTCTCTGCGTCGACGTTGTTGTCATTGTCAAAGAGTCCGTTGCGCATGGCAAACAGAGTCACGGCCCTGTACATGGCACCCGTGTCCACATACACATAGCCCACGCTCCTTGCCAGGTCCTTTGCCATCGTGCTTTTGCCACAGGAGGAAAAGCCGTCAATGGCTATCACGATTTTTTTCATATTTCTTGTAGGTTTTGATATTCAGTTTATTATGTTCTTGACTTGTGAAATGCGACAATAAAACGGCTCGTGTCACGTGCTAAATCGCGCTGTTTGTGACACATTTGCGTGCCTTGTGGGCTTATTGTATGTGCGGTATTGTTGTTGCAGGCACAGTGCTTGCGTTGCAGGCGTGACACATTGGCGTTGCCGTGTGTCTCATGGTCATGTCACTTAACGTCTTGCCGTGCCTCAGTACGAGAGGTTGTATGCCATAAGTCAGATGTTGAAGGCGGCGTTAATGAGCAGTGACGAGCTTGACACGTGATATTTGCCGTATGCCACGTTAATCTTCAGTCTGCTGATGTTGACACCTGCGCCAAAGGAAAGGCCTGCTCCGTGTGAGCTGCCACCGTCGGGGTCGTCAATAGTCATGTCGTCGGCCCTGCGGAAGTTGTAGCCTGCGCCTATCCACACCGCCTGCGAGAGGTCGGCGTTGAGGCCTATGGTGAGGTGGTTGATGAACTTATAGTTCCAGTGGTTGAGGTCTGTAAGCGTGGCAGACACGGTAAACGGAGTGTGCGTCATCTTTTTGCTCACGCCTGCCTGCAGGTCTATGGGCAGAGCCTCGTAGTCTTCTTCAAAAGCCTTGAGCTGTCCGCCGAGGTTCTTGGCAGTCAGCGACACCGAAAGCTCGTTGTCGGGATTGTAGTAGTTCACACCGAGGTCCACGCCCATGGCTATGCTGTTATAGTCGCCGATGTTTGATGTCAGTAATTTGGCGCAAATGCCGCCCGCTATCCTCTCTCCCAGCAGATAGGCGAAATATCCGCTCACGGCAATGTCCTTGGCAGAGAACTCGCCAAGCACGTTGTTTTCGGCGTCGGTGTGTTTCATCTTGCCATAGTCAAGATATTGGGCTGCCACTGCCCATGAGGCTCTCTCGCCGACGGTTCTGTTGAACGACGCGCCCGCATTGACTGTTCCCTCCATGTAAGTCATGAAGTGCAGGGCTATCTGTCTGTCGCTCACAGACGACAGCAGTGCCGGGTTGTGCGTCATAAGCGAGGGGTCGTCACTTATGAGCGACACGTTGTCACCGCCGAGAGCTGCCGCGTGGGCACTGACGGGCAGTCTGAGGAAGTTGTAGGACGTGCGGCTGTCCTGCGCCGTCACGGTGGCTGTCGCTGCCAGTGCCATAAGTGCTGTGGTTGTCAGTATCTTGTTCATTTGTCAGTGTCTTTATTCTTCTTTGTTGTCTGTGTGGTGACATGTGAGGACTGCGGCGTGCGCTTCTATGTTCTGCAAAATTAATAAAAAAGGTTCACACCCTTGTCGTCCACACGCAATAATAACGGTGTCAACACAAAAAAATTGCGTGTCCCCTCTTTCCTCTGTCACTACTTGCCTTGCAAAAAAGGGGCAGTGGTGTGTGTCGGCGGCGTGTGTCGTGTTTGCCTTCACGGCCTGTCCTTTTTAAGTCACGCTGTTTAGTATGTCGCAAAGTGCCTCTTTTGTGTTATGGAAGTGGCTTTTTATAACAGAAAAGTGGCACTTTTCGCGGTGAAAAGTGCCACTTTGGTTTATGTGTGTGTGAGTGTCTTTGACAGTGACACACAGGTTGGGCGTGCCACACGTCTGTTATTTGTCCTCAGCAAGTATCTCCTTGGCTCTCTCGAGAGCGAGGTTGATGTGGCTGCAAATGTTCTTTTGGCCCACGAGATCATAGAACTGTGCCTTCTCAAGCTGCGCATGTACCTTCTCGCACACGCCCGACAGCACTATCGTGATGCCCTCGTTCTTGCTCATGGCGCAGAGGTTGGTGAGGTTGTGTATGCCCGTTGAGTCGACGAAAGGCACCTTGCGCATACGTATAATCCTCACTTTGGGCCTGTCGCCAAACGATGCCATTATCTCCTCAAACCTGTTGCCTGCGCCGAAGAAGTACGGGCCATTTATCTCATACACCTCCACGCCCTTGGGAATGGTGATATGCTCGAGATTACCCTTTATTATGTCTGACTCCTCGCTTATTTCGTCCATGATAACCTTCACGTCAGTAGTCTCCGACATACGCTTCATAAACAGGAGGCAGGCAATGATGAGTCCCACTTCAATGGCCACTGTCAGGTCGAAGATAATTGTGAGCAGGAAGGTGATGATGAGTACCGTCACGTCGCTCTTTGGATTTTTCATCAGCGCGAGGAATGAACGCCATCCGCACATGCCATAGCTCACGATCACCAGCACGCCAGCGAGACAAGCCATCGGTATGTATTTGGCAAGCGGCATGAAGAAGAGGAATATGAGCAGCAGCACCACAGCGTGTATGATGCCTGCGAGAGGAGTGCGTCCGCCGTTGTTGATGTTGGTCATGGTGCGTGCTATCGCGCCCGTTGCGGGTATTCCGCCGAAGAGCGGCGAGGCGAGGTTGGCCACTCCCTGAGCAATGAGCTCGGTGTTTGAGTCGTGGTGGTCGCCTATAGTACCGTCAGCGACGGTGGCAGAGAGCAGTGACTCGATAGCTCCGAGTACGGCGATGGTCATGGCAGGGGCCACAAGGCTCTTGACAGTCTCCCAAGAGAGAGCCGGCATCTGCATCTCGGGTATCGCGCTCACTACGTCAAACCTGTCACCGATGGTCTCTATGCTGTCGATGCCGCAATAGTTCTTGAGCAGCAGTGCCGCGATGGTAGTGATGATGATGGCAACGAGAGAGCCGGGTATCTTCTTGCTGAATTTTGGGGTCAGGGCTATGATTATCACGCTCACGATGCCTATTACCGAACACCAAAGGTCGGCACTGTCAAAATGAGAGAGGTAGCAGCCCCACTTCTCTATGAAGTCTGACGGCACGCTCTCTATGCTCAGTCCGAACAGATCCTTTATCTGTGTGGTGAAGATGGTGACGGCGATACCGCTGGTGAAGCCCACGACGATGGGGTAGGGTATGTATTTGATGATAGTGCCGAGCTTCAGCAGTCCAAACAGCACAAGGAAAACGCCAGCCATGAGCGTGGCTATGGTCAGGCCCTCAAGCCCGTATTGCTGGATGATGCCATAGATGATGATAATGAACGCTCCCGTAGGGCCGCCTATCTGTACCTTGCTGCCGCCAAGCAGTGAGATGAGAAAACCTGCCACTATGGCGGTGATAATGCCCTTTTCGGGAGTCACGCCTGACGCTATGCCAAAGGCTATGGCCAACGGCAGGGCCACGATGCCCACGATGACACCTGCCATAAGGTCTGACATGAATGTCTTGCGGTTGTAGTTCTTCAGCGTAGAGAACAGCTGGGGCTTGAATGACAATGTATTCATACTGTAAATAAAAGGTGTTGTGTGGAAAATGTATTGTATATCGTCTCTTGAATAGGCGTGTCCCTTAGCTTGAAGCCAGGCGTGTAGTCTCATGAAACAGCGTGTGTCGTTTCTTGAAATCAAGCATGTCGTCTCATGAAACGGTGCTTACAGCCTCCTGAAACTGTATGCAAAATTAGCTTTTTTTTAAGAAACTTAAAAATATTTGGGCTTCTCACTCCACGGCTTATGCCGATATTATGACATGTGTCAATTTGGCTGTGGGCGTGAGGCTCTCGTTGTCGTGTGAGTCACGGCGTTATGCGTGTCTGTTGTGGCTTCTGTAGGCGTGTGCCTCGCCCTTTTGCCTCGACAAGGCAAAAAAAAGCAGGACAGCCATGCCTCTTCATTTTGGAGTTATGGTCTGTCCTGCCTTTCAGTTATTGCTCAGGCTCAAGTGCCTGATGTGTATTCTTCATGATATACGTCACTTTACTTGCCGAGCATCACCTTGGCTGCGTTGCCGTTGCTGCCCTTGACAATGTATGCGCCGCGCTTGAGCGATGTAGAGAGCTTGCCGTTCTCTACGGTAGCCACCTTGCGTCCGCTCATGTCATAAACGTCAGCATTAGAATCTGCCACTGTATTGACGATGCAGATGCCGTCAGTCTGGCCGTTGCCAAAGTTTACGGTGAATACTGCGTCGCTGTCGTCCCAGCCTGTGCATGTGGTCACTGCTGCTACATACTCGCCAGCCTCTGTTGCCTCAAATGACAGTGTGGTGGTGTACTCTGTGCCTTCGGAGTTGACCTTGCTCTCTGCCACTGCGGTGTTGAGGTCGTCGATGCTGTATATTGCCACGTTGGCGTAGGTCTTGCCTGTTGCCGAGAGTGAGAATGTACCCTCAGAAGGTATGTTGAGATAATACCAGCTCTTGTAGTTGCTGTTAGTCTTGGCGGCTACTGTCCACTCTGAACCGTTCTCTGTAGAGATGGCGGGCAGCTCGTTGAATGCATACTCCGTGGCAGTGAGGCTGTACTGTGCGTCGTCAAGAGTCTTAGTCTTGATCATGTAAGTCTGTTCTGCGGTGCAGGGAGCTGTCATGATGAAGCCTTCGGTAGCAGAGCCGTTAGTCCAGTTGTAGAAACCGTCGTTGCCCTTTATGTACATGGCTGTAGAGGCACCCTTGTTCTCGTCATACTGGTAAGGCATGTCGGTGCGGATGTCCACGATGCCGTTCTTGGTAGTGGTGAAGCTGAAGTAGGTCTCAGTGCAGTCGCCTGCAGGTATCTCTGTAGCCTCGCCGCTTGTGAGCAGGATAGGCTCTTCCTCTGTCGTGCCAGGCACTACAGCGTCGGCCTCGAATGTTACGGTGAATGTGGTGCCCTCTCCGTTGTAGCCGGGGCTGCTTGTGAGAGCCACTGCATACTCGCCTGCCGCATCGGCGTGGAACGTTACCGTTGTGGTATATGCGCCGTCGCCTGATAATACGTTGGAGCTTGCTATCTCGGTGCTTAAGTCGTCAACGCTGAATACGCGGAAGTCGGCATAGGAGTTGCCCTCTGCGTAGAGCGTGAATGTACCTGCGCTCGGGATATTGAGGTAGTACCAGTCTCTGAAGTTGTTGTTTGTCTTCACCGGCACGTCTATTGTGGCGCCAGTCTCCGCAGGTATTGCGGGCAGCTCGTCAAATGCATACTCAGTGGCAGTGAGTTTGTACTGTGTGTCGTTGAGTGTGACAGTCTTGATGACATACTTTGTGTCAGCATCAGTGGGCAGTGTGACGATGTAGCCCTCATTTGAGCCGTTCACCCAGTTAAACCAGCCTTCGCTTGCTGACTTATACTGCATTGAGGCAGCGGTATAGGTGTTGTAGTCATACTCGTAGGGCATGTCAGTGCGTATGTCGAGGATGCCCTTCTTGGTTGTTGTAAAGCCAAAGTAGGTGGTTTTGACAGAGCCGGCAGGTATATCTGCTGCCACTCCGCTCTCAAGAACGATCGGGTTAGTCTCTATTTCGCCCTGTGCCACCTCTATTTCAGACACCGTGAATGTGCCTTCAGAACTGATGTTTTGGAAGTAGAACACGTAGGTCTCGCCTTTTGCGGCTGCTATCTTGTAGCCTGTGCCGTCCGAATACATGTCATAGGTGTCGTAATAAGAAGATGTGGCACTTTTCGGGAACGTCGGGCTTATCCCAGGGTCGCCTGTGTCGACCTTGAGGAAGCATCCCTTTGTCGTGGTATACTTATAATAGGTCTTGCCAGTGTTGAGCGTATTGTCGCCAAGGTTTGCCTGAATGGCGGTGAGATACTCTGCGCCTGACGGAATCTCGGTGTAGGTGAGACGGAACGACACATTCTCCGGCTCATAGGAGTTGACTGTGAGTATATAAGACTTGCCGCTCTCAACGGGAGTCTTAAGGTCGCTGTTTACATATGCAAGCTGGTTGCCTTTATCTGCATCCTCAAGTATGAGTGAAGTGTTTGTAATGCCGTCAATGGTGTAGTTGACGTTAGCATACATCGGTGTGGCAAAGTCAGTAGGCACGGTAAACTTGTAGTAAGTTGCGCCTGCGAAGCCCGATGTGCTGTAATCTGTGTCTGCCACAATCTCCTTTGGATAGGATTTTGCGTCGCCTGGCTGGAG
>CAMGFM010000073.1 GCA_946055365.1 uncultured Prevotella sp.
GACGCGCATGTGGCGACAGCTCTACGGCCAATCGCAGCAGCTTGCGGCACATGTCGCGTCACGACACCTGACAAAGAGGCAAGAACCATCAGCACACCTTATTGAAAAATGAAACGACAAGACAGTCTGGCAGACCTGTTCATCAAGATACAGGAGCTTCAGGGCGAAGATATATTGCTCGAGCAGCGCATCGTGGGACTGGTGCAAGACCTGACGGCAGGCAAGTTTGCCATGATGCCCGTGCTCAAGAACGTGGTGATGTCTGGCACGCCAAAACGTCTCGCCGAACTATCGGACTATGACGACGAACAGCGCGAGATAATGATAGACAACATCACGCTCTCCTTTCAGGACAAGTATATGATACAACCGCAGGCCGCAGCCTACGTCATAAGTTCCATGGCCTTTGCCATGGGACTGACCGAAACGCCCCCTCCCTCGCCCGAAAACATGAGGACAGAGGGCAACTGTGGCGTGTCGGGAGAGCCTTCTTACGTCAAGACCGACGACGGCGACTATTGCGGATATGACAAGGACGGGCAGCACTCGGGCTTTGGCATACTCAAAAAGGATGACGGCAGCAACTATGTGGGCGACTGGCGCATAGGACTGCGCATGGGCATAGGCATGTCTACTATGACCGACGGCAGCCGATATGCAGGCGAGTGGCATCTCAACCGCCCTAACGGCACCGGCACTCACTATCTCAACGACGGCACCGCCATCACCGGACACTGGAAAAACGGCAAGCCCGACGGATGGTGCATGGAATGTCTGCCCAACGGCAACGCCGTGTGCCGATACTATGAGCGAGGCAGGCTGGCAGGACGCAGGGAGATAACGCTGATGCAGGACGGCACTGACGAAGTGAGCGGCTAAGGCAACAGACAAAAGACCTTTATCACTTAAATACTACTATCATGGGATTTTTCAACAGCCAAGACAGGACACAACACATGGAAGAGGACAAGGTGCAGCGCATCATAGAGGCAGTGCGCGCAAGTATAAACAACCAAAAAAAACTGATAGAGCTGGTCACCGCACAGTCGGACTATATCAAAGACTCTATCAACACGCAGGCTGAGAGCATTGCCATGCAGGAGGAGACCATACAAAGACAGCATGAGAACATCGCAATGTTTCAAAACGACATGCTGCTCAAGACACAGAAAGGGCTAATACTCGAACTCATAGGCATTGCCGACAACATTGCGGCCATGCTCGACAAGCAGGCCGACACGCCCGACTATGACTCGCTGCTGCAAGACGTGAGAGACCTCGCCGTGTGGGTGGACAACAGCCTGAAGACAGCCGCCGTAAGGAGCTTCTCTGACGTGACTGCCAACCCGCGCGCCTTTAACCCCAAACGCCAGGAACTCAAGGAGCATACCGCCACACAAAACAAGGACGACGACGGCAAGCTCGTGTCTGTAAACAAGGGCTATGTGTGGACTATGCCGTGGGTGATAGTAAACAGCGACACGCAGCTGCGCAACATGCTCAGGGAAAACCCCGAGGCACGCATGTTTAACTTCATCATTCGACCCGAAATCGTCAACAAACTCGTGTTTGACGGCGACGGCAATGACGCAAGGCCGCATGAGGAACAGCCTGACATTACACCTGCAACTGAAGAAACGACACCGACTGAATCATAAAGCGGCTCTTTTGCCACTCAAAAGCGGCACTTTAGGGGATGAAAAGTGGCTCTTTTGCCATCGCAAAGTGGCTCTTTTGAAAGCAGAGAATAAAACTTGTGACACAATCGCCACATAAGTGCAAGACATCCCGACGCACCCCAAGAGCAGCCTAAGGGCTGAAATGAAATGCAAAAAAAAAATTACAATACACACAATATGACAGAAATATTTGGCATAGACCTTGGCACGACAAACTCGTGCATAGCTACAATAGACGAACTGGGCGGACAACCAGTGGTAATAAAGAACTCTTTTGACATGCAAACCACACCCTCGGTCATCTATTTTGACGAATATGACCAGCCTCTTGTGGGCGACGAGGCAAAACGCTCCATGGCCATGGACCCCTCGCGCGCCGTGGCGTTCATCAAGCGCGAGATGAGCAACGCCACCTACCGCCGCATGGTGGGCAACGTGGAGGTGACACCCATCATGGCATCACACCTCATACTCAGAAAGCTGGTGGACGACGCCAACGCCGCAAGGGAGTTTGAGGGAAAGAAGCCTGTGAAAAAGGCAGTCATCACCGTGCCTGCCTATTTTGGCAACGACGAGAGAGAACGCACACGCAAGGCTGGCGAACTGGCTGGTCTCGAAGTAATAGACCTCGTGAACGAGCCTACGGCAGCGGCACTGAGCTATGGCAAAGCCACATTCACCGAAGGCAAGACTGTCATGGTGTATGACCTCGGAGGCGGCACCTTTGACGTGAGCATCATAAAGATGAGGAACGGAAAGCTCGACACCTTATCCACCGACGGCGACCACAAGCTCGGAGGCGTGGACTGGGATGCCACGCTTGTGGACTTTGCACTGCTGAGCAAGGGACTCGATGTCACCTATGACGACATCGCCGACAAGAAAGAGGGCGGACAGCTCATTCTCGAGGCGGAGAAATGCAAGAAAATGCTCTCCACTAACGACAAGGCCCCGATGAAATTCAGATATAAGGGCAAGATGATGAGCCTCGAAGTGACACGCGCGGTGTTTGAAGAACTCACAATCGAAAATCTCAACAAGACTATCAACTGCGTGAGACGCGCCGTGCAGCTCGCCAAGAAGGAGGACAGCGACCTCAAGATTGACGAGATAATTCTCGTGGGCGGCAGCTCGCGCATGCCTATGGTAAGGAGAAAGCTCGAAAAGGAGTTTCCCGACGTAAAGATACGTATGGACCGCTTCGAGCCAGACCTCGCCGTGGCAAAGGGCGCAGCCATACACGCACAGAACCTCACAGAGAAAACAACGCGCAAAGGACGGCCGATGATAGGCGTGGACAAGGGCAGCCGATCGTATGGAGTGAACGCCATAGACACGTCTGACGGCAACACAGAGAAGATTTTTAATCTCCTCTACCGCACAGAGCCGCTGGAGATAGACAAGAAGGTAGACGGATTCAGCACCTACGCCGAGGGACAGACCAAGCTGAGCATCAAGTTCTATGAAAATGCAAGCCCCGAATATTCCTTGCCTATCAACAAAGGCAAGCTGTTGCAGACAGCCACGATAGACTGGGGCACGCCAGTGCCAAAAGGCACACCTATCACCTACAATATCATACGCGGCAAAGACGGCATCGTGCATATAGCAGCCCAATGTCAGGGCAAGTCATGCAACGTCACGATTGACTCGGGCAAGGTGATTTCTGATGACGAAATGAGGCGCATCAAGAGCGAATTTGAGGATATAGAGCTCTAAGGACACTCTCAATGACACACTATCAGGCATGAGGCGACCTGCCAATGCCTCATGCCTGACTGCCATTTGAGCCTGCAAGGCTCAAAGACATGCGCTATGGCATCGCATGGCCAAATGCCACAATCACACAACCATCAGAGACATCACATCAGAATGAACACCTTATTCAGACGGTGCCTCCTCTGCGGCAAGAACATAGTGTTCAGCGGCGGCTATGAAGACTGGGACGGCGGGTTTATATGCTCCGCCCACGACATAAAGGACATCCACGTGTGCCATTGCTGCCACAGGCTGTGCGGCAACGACGCTCACTACTGCGGCAACGACATCTGGATGTGCGCCAAATGCTTTGAACGACGCATGACACAACCGCAGGCAAGAAGCCTTGTCAACTATATACAGAAGGGATTTCAGCTTGCGGGACTCGGCGAGATAAAGGGCTGGACTCTCAACGTGGTGAGACTGGAGAAGATAATGCAGGTTTTCGGCAACCCGCACGTCAAGGGCTATGCACAGAGGTGCGGCAACAAGTTCACCATATACATGCTCTGCAACCTATCAAAGCTGTTCTTTGCCGATGTAATAGCCCACGAGATGCTGCATATTTGGCAATACCAGCACAGACTCAGCCCTCCAGAAGACCTGTGCGAGGGATTTTGCAACCTCGGCTCATACTATGTGCTTGAACACATCGGCGGGCCTGAAGCCGAGGAGCTGATGAGGGCCATGAACGCCAATCCCGACCCGGTGTATGGGGAGGGTTTTCGCAAGATAAAAGCCATCTATGACAAGGGCGGATGGAAAGCTGCCGTAGAAGCCATAGGCGGAAAGCTATAAGAAAATACGAAATCGAAACAAAAAATTTGCAATCCTATGTCTAACGAAGATGTACTCAAGGCAAAAATATCCAGATGGAAGAAACACCTCACTGCCATAAACAAGGAAAAAGAAGTGATGTTTGACGACAAGGAGAAAAGCACATTCTCTGAGACGCTTAGCATCCTCGCAAGGGCAGGACAAGGCAAGAGCATAAACAAGACCCGACTGCAGAAGAACATAGAGCAGATCGCAAGCAAAAACAACGACCGTATGCAGTCGGATTTCTCCTCTGCCGTGGCAGAATTTACGGAGTTTGTCAGAACGATGATTGACAAATCTGACGACGACAAAGACATCTGGAAGAAGCTCTATGCCGAAGCCAAGGATCTGCTGGGCGATCCCGGGGCCGATGAGGATCTTAACAACACGATAGACGAGCTGCTCAGGAGTCTGCAAAGTGATAATAAGAAAGAAGCCAATGACACTGTCGTGGAGCCAAAGACAACGCCACGGCCCAAGACAACCACACGACCGACCACCACGCAGCCCAAGACCACCACGCGGCCGACAACGACCACACCGCAACCCAAGACCACGACACGGCCAATAACTAATACGCAACCCAAAACCACCACTTGGAACAACAATGACTCGTGGCCCAGAAGCACCACGCAGCCCGGCACCACGTCTGGAGGCGAGAAGTTCTATCCATCACACTTCTCTTTCTCCAAGTTTTTCGAATATATCACCACCTATGGCATAATGACGCTCCTGGGCTTTGTGCCGTTCCTGATGTTCAAGTGGTCTGGCTATCTGTTTGACACCGACCACTGGTTCTGGGGATTGGTAGTTGGCTTCCTCGGAATATGCTCCATAGGCATAGCATGGGTGGGTTGGCTGATATGCGCCGCCATCATACTGCCCATATATATATGCACCACGTCGTGGTGGCTGCTCGGCGTGCTGATGGCTCTGGCAGAAGTGATAACCATCTATTGCATCTGTCTGAAGAAAAGCAGGACACCCGGCAGCCTCGGCGAAGATATAGTCAAGAAAATCGCTGGCTTGGCAGTCGCCACAGCCATAGTTTTTGGCGGAGGCTACGGCATAAACAGCTACAAAAATCCGAAGCCTACTAAGACAGAGTATGCTAATATCATAGGAGAATGGCACGGCAACATCAACGGCGCGCCTGCCACAATCGCCATAAAGGCATATAGCAAGGACTCGCTCGACATTACAGTAGCCGCAAAGTTTGCCAACACCGTCACACACGCCTTTTACATAGAGAGCAGTGACGCAGACGGCTACATAATGATGAGAGACAAGGACGGCGACCGCTACATGAACGGCAGCATGCGCCTCAGAATCGACGACTCAAACAGCAGTCTATCAGGCGTGTTTGTGGGCCCCACCGGCAAGGAAGTGCCTGCATCATTCAACAAAAAGTAGCATCACCCTCTGACAAGGCAATACTCACCGGGCGACTCACCGCAACAGAGCCGCCTGACTTATCAACAAGATAACGACCAACTATATGAAAACACTTATCTATGCCCTTATGCGCGCCCTTGGAGCCGTGGCCGTGGGAATGTTACTGGTGAAATACAGAATGTTGACCGTCACTTGGCTCACCATAGCCGTGGGACTGGTGTTTCTCGTAAGCGGCATCTGCTCGTGCCTGTCTTGGTTTTTCGCAAGAAAAAGGGGCGCGGGGGAGCCATCAGAGCCTTCTCCCGCGGGCGCAAGGCAAAGGGTGAGGCTCGTGCCTTACTTTCCCATAGTGGGCGTGGGCAGCGGCGCGCTGGGAGTGATACTCTCGGTCATGCCCGACACGTTTGCCGCATATCTCGTGACACTGCTCTCGGTGCTGGTAATAGCGGGCTGCACGACGCAACTCTACAGGATAGCCCTGGCAACACGCGTGGCACGCATAGGAATGTTTCACTGGATACTGCCATTGGTGATATTGGCGGCAGGCACACTGACACTTCTCAAGCCGTCACTTATGACCGACCCGCTACACGTGCTGGGTTGGACAATCATGGCATACGGCGTGTATGACGCAATTCTCTCCATCAGGCTCTACGGCATCGCACGCGCACTAAGCAAAAAAGACTCTACGCCCGTGGCGACTGACACAGACGAGTCGTTTGGGTGACACCAGACAACGGCAAATGCCGCAGATGACATGCGAAGACAGCCTAAATAACGTGAGTTTGACGAATAGAAACTATCATGAATTCTATTTGTCAGTTACATGGCTTGGATGTTATCATGCGCCATGAATGACCTTGGTTTTCTATCTTTTTACGTCCTGAATAACCTTGAGTACTATCTTCACGCCCTGAAAGGGCAACCTGCACATAGCCCAGGGCAGAGCGAAGCGACACCCTGGGTAAACATGAGGAGTGATGTTACGCCCTGAAAGGGCAAAAGC
>CAMGFM010000074.1 GCA_946055365.1 uncultured Prevotella sp.
TGACGTGTTTGGCAAGAAAATCAACCAGCAACTCTTGCCCGTGGACGTGCAGACATCGGTGTGCCGCATCTCTGGCTATGTGGGCAAGCCCGAATCGGCGCGCAGAAAGGGCGCAAGGCAGTTTTTCTTTGTCAACAACCGCTACATGAAGCATCCCTACTTCCACAAGGCGGTGATGACAGCCTTTGAGCGGCTCGTGCCAGAGGGCGAGCAGATACCCTACTTCATCTATTTCAACGTAGCCCCCGAAGATATAGACGTAAACATACACCCTACGAAGACCGAAATCAAGTTTGAAAACGAGCAGGCTATATGGCAGATACTCACGGCGGCGGTCAGGGATGCCGTGGGCATGTTCAACGATGTCACGGCCATAGAGTTTGACACCGAGGGACAGCCCGAACTGCCTGCCATGGGCGAGGGTGGCAAGGTGGTGTTGCCCACTCTGCAATATAATCCCTCTTATAACCCGTTCAACGAGACCGCCTCGCAACAGCCGCGTTCCGTGCCTGCCGACTGGCAGCAGCTCTATTCGGGTGTGGAGCGTGGCGTGACACCGTCGGGGCAGACGCTCTTTGCATCGCCAGGGGGCGGCGGCGACACCGTCATGCAGTCACGACGCTTTGCCGACATGCCCGAGATACCCGACTTGCACGCGTCATGCGCGTCATGCGACGACGCTGACGTGCAGCCTGCCGACGGCTTCTCGCCGCAAAACCCCGTTCATGACATGCCCGACGGCGGCACTGACGCCATGTCGCGCCACTCCGCAGCCGACGGCGAGGCGGCACTGCCCATAGAGGAGAAGTCGCCAATACACTATCAGTATAAGGGACGCTACATAATGACCGCCGTCAAGTCGGGACTGATGATTGTGGACCAGCGCAGGGCGCACATACGCATACTCTATGAGCGTTATCTCGAGCAGGCAAAGGAGCGCAGGGCGCATGCGCAAAAGGTGCTTTTCCCCGAGACGGTGCATCTTGACAAGGCCGAGGAGATGTGTTTGGAGAGGCTTATGGACGAGATGAGGCACATGGGGTTTGAACTGTCGCGGCTCGAAGGGGGCGACTATAGCATCTGTTCCGTGCCGGCGGGGCTTGACGGACTCAACTATGTGGAACTCGTGCGCGACATTGTGGTCTCTGCCAAGGAACACACCGTGTCTTCGGTTGACACTATGCAACACACGCTCGCCCTCTCGCTCGCACGCAACGCCGCCGTCACTTACGGACAGGTGCTCGGCAACGCCGAAATGGAGAATATTGTCAACGACCTCTTCGCCTGCTCCAATCCCGGCTACACGCCTGACGGCAAGAAAACACTCACTATGCTCAGGCAAACTGACATGGACAATATGCTCGGATGACGCTCATGAATTGTGAAAAAGACGGAAAAAATGACATATTTAAGGCTTAAAATGAATAATTAACCTGACATTTGGCACAGCAAGCGCCTTTCTGCCAATTATTTTCGGGCAAAAAGTATGGTAGTTGGTTTTTTATTATTAACTTTGCGACGTAAAGGTGGCCTGCGAGAACGGCAGATTCTACACGGGGATGTTACATTCGCATGACGCATGATGTATATTGCGATTGTGAAATGTGACAAGGACATGACACCGCGTGTGACATTGACCATGCACACATGCGGCAGCCCGACGCTGATATATAGATATTTTTGATTGTTAAATAAATAAAGGTTATGAAAAAGTTTTTAATTGCATTAGCGATGTTTGGTTTCTCTATGGGCGCGATGGCTCAGGAGACAACAGCAGATCCTACATTGAAGCACAGTGTGGCAACTAACTCTTTCGGCAGCAACTGGTTTATCCAGGTAGGTGCAGACTGGAACGTGCTTTACTCCAACGAGGAGCATGGCAGCGGCCTCTCCAGAAGCCCGTTCAAGAGCTTCCGCGCTACCCCGGGCTTCTCTGTAGCTTTTGGTAAGTGGCACACTCCCGGCATAGGACTCCGTACAAAGTTCAAGGGTGTGTGGGGACGCACAGTAGTTGACGAGAACAAGCACTCCAACCACGTATGGACTCTCGACGAGCATGTGCTTTTCAATCTCAGCAACATGATCTACGGCTACAATCCTGACCGTGTGTGGAACTTTGTTCCATTCGCAGGTGGCGGTATCGGCCGTAACTGCAGCTACAATGCCTATCACATGAACCTCACCGCAGGTATCCTCAACACATTCCGCGTAGCCAAGAAGGTGGCTGTCAACTTTGAGCTTGGCTGGCAGTATGCCGAGGCTGACTTCGACGGCGTTGCAGAGGGCGGAATGGGTCGCATCTGGGAAGGCAAGGACAACCTCCTCTACGCAGAAGTGGGTCTTACATTTAACCTCGGCAAGTCTACATGGGAGAAGACTCCTGACGTAGACGCTATCAAGGCTCTCTCTCAGAGCCAGATTGACGCTCTCACAGCACAGCTCAACGACGCAAACGCTGAGAACGCACGCCTGAAGAACCTCCTCGCACAGAAGAAGGACGTAGCTCCCGTTACAAATGTCAAGAACTATGCCGCCACTCCGGTGTCAGTGTTCTTCAACATCAACAAGGCTGTCGTAGCTTCCAAGAAGGACCTCGTGAACGTGCAGGCTATTGCCGACTATGCTAAGGAGAACGGCGCAAACCTCATCGTAACAGGTTATGCTGACAGCGCAACAGGCCGTCCCGAGTACAACCAGGCTCTCTCTGAGCGTCGTGCAGAGACCGTTGCCAACCACCTCGTAGGCATGGGCGTTAGCCGCGACCAGATTACTACCGAGGGCAAGGGTGGTGTAAAGGATCTCTCTCCGGTGTCTTACAACCGTCGCGTCACTGTTAAGATCGCAGAGTAATGGCTTGACAGCCCGTCGTCATTGCTAAGGTGACGACAGACAGAATAATAAAAAAGGTGTCTTCCGCTTTTGGGAGACACCTTTTTGTGTTATGTGGGCGCAGTGCCGTCGTATAGTAATGTATAAGTGGCGTTTAATCGTTGCAAAAGTGGCATTTTAGTGTTGCTAAAGAGGCACTTTGCAATGCCAAAACTGCACTTTAGTTATGCTAAAGCGGCACTATTGGGATGCTAAGGCGGCACTATAGCGATGTCTGATAAACGCATTGCGGCATATATGAGGCCTGTGGCGGCATAGTGGAGTGGGTGTGAGGTGTGACAGGCGGCGGTCTTGAGATGGTCATGTGACGGTCAGGGACGGGAATGTTGTCACAAGTCATATTGCAAAGTGGGCTTGTCAAAATGCTAACATACGCACACGGGCATGTGCTGTGAAAAAAACGGGCGTGCAAGTGGCTTGTTAACAATAATTCAATAAATTTTTAACAAGTTCATAATATTTTATTAATATCTTTGCAACACATATTACGAAACAGAGAAATCATGGAAACCTTCCTCAACATCCTTTCCCTTTTGGGTTCCCTCGGTCTTTTCCTCTTCGGTATGAAGATCATGAGTGAGGGATTACAGAAGTTTGCGGGCGACCGCCTGCGCAGTATTCTTGCGGCAATGACCAAAAACCGTGTCATGGGAGTGCTTACCGGCATCTCCGTCACCGCACTCATCCAGTCATCTTCTGCCACAACGGTCATGGTAGTGTCCTTTGTCAATGCCGGACTGATGTCGCTGGTGCAGGCCATTGGCGTGATTATGGGTGCCAATGTGGGCACCACGGTGACGGCGTGGATCATCTCGGCGGTGGGCTTCAAGGTAAACATCGCCGCCCTTGCCCTCCCGATGCTTGCCATAGGCATTCCCCTCATCTTCAGCAAGGACTCCAAGCGCAAGTCAGTGGGTGAGTTTGTCTTCGGATTTTCATTCCTCTTTATGGGACTGAGCTATCTCCAGCAGTCAGCCACAGATCTCGACATCGGCTCGATGGTGGCAGTGATGCTAGCGGGCGTTGCCGACGGAGGTTTTCTCACTGTCATACTCTTTGTCATCGTCGGCGCGCTGGTCACGATGTTGGTGCAGGCTTCCGCGGCCACCATGGCCATCACGCTCATGCTCTTTGACATGCACATCCCGGGCTTTGGCCTTGAGCAGGCGGCAGCCCTCGCCATGGGACAGAACATAGGCACCACCATCACTGCCTTTATCGCCTCGCTCACCGCCAATACGCAGGCTCGCAGGGCCGCCCTCGCCCACATGTTCTTCAACGTGTTTGGCGTGGTTGTGGTGCTTGTGATATTCTATCCGTTCTGCAACGCCGTCAGCTGGTTTGTCGAGAACGTCATGATGGTGCACAACAACGACCTCTTCAAGCTCTCCGCCTTCCACACGGCCTTTAACGTCTTCAACACCTTGCTCCTTATAGGCTTCGTGCGCCAGATAGAGATGGCGGTGTGCCGTGTGCTGCCCGACAAGCAGACTCAGGAGGAGCCTGGCCTGCGCTTCATATCTGGAGGACTGCTCTCCACTGCCGAGTTGTCAATATTTCAGGCTCGCAATGAGATAGGTGTCATGGCAGAACGCTGCCATCGTATGTTGTCAATGGTCAAGTCGGCATTAAACGCCGACAAGGACTCTGACTTCGAGCAGCACTTCAAGCGCGTGGAGCATTACGAGCAGATTACAGACAACATGGAAAATGAGATAGCCGACTACCTTCGCAAGGTGAGCGAGGGCCGTCTGTCGTCAGAATCGAAGAACCACATCTCCAAAATGCTTCGTGAGGTGGACGAGCTGGAGTCTATAGGCGACTCTATGTTCCACCTTGCGCGCACCCTTTCGCGCAAGCGCAAGCACGAGCCTGCGCCTTTCACCGAGTCACAGCTCAAGGACATGAGTCTCATGATGGAGTTTACCGACAAGTCGCTCTCCATTATGTGTGGCATACTCACCGCCGACGAGAGCGCAAGCATCAATCTTTCGCCCACATACGACATGGAAAAGAAGATTAACGAGCTGCGTTCTGACTGCCGCAACAGCAATCTTGAGGCCGTCAACTCGGGTGCTTACAGCTACAGGCTCGGCACTTTCTACAACGACTTCATTGCCGAGTGTGAGAAGATAGGCGACTATGTCATCAATGTGGTGCAAGCGGAGCGTGACGTGGTGTCTTTAAGAAAGTAAAGGCACGGCCTGCTGCGTGTAGACCATAACACAAAGCCAAGGGACGCACACCTGACGTGTGGCAAAGGCAAAGGCTGCCTTGCCATGCACGGCAGGTGTGCGTCCTTTTGTTTGTTGGCGGCATCCTTGAAATGCCGCTTTTGCGTCCGTTAAGGGGATTTGCCGTGACGGCTGGACACGCCTTTTGCGCAGATGGCTTGTTGGGCATAATGCGGCAAGTGTCGCTTGTGTATTCGCAGAGTGGCACTTTCTCTGTGCTAAAGTGCCGCTCTGTGAGAGTCAGGAGGCATTTTGCGAAGCCTGAAGTGCCTCTTTTGCAAATGAAAAAGGAGGCGTGCCAATCATGACACAGCCTCCTTTGCGTGAGAGTGTCGGCACGATGCGGTGCCGCGGCATGTCTTTTTCACTTGTCCGTGACGGCCGTCACCTCATAGCCAGCCTTTCTCAGCAGCTCCAGCACGCCCTCTTCGCCAGGCAGATGCCCGGCTCCCACCACGAAGAGAGTGGCCCTGTCCTTCATTATCGCGGGCATCAGCGTCACCCATCTTTTGTTTCTGTCGGTGATGAGTCGCGCCTTTTCCTCGGGAGTAGCGTCGCATGTGGTGGACAGGCTCTCGTCCATGATGTCCTTGAGCGCGTTGATGTCCTGCGCAAAATAGGCCTTTGCCATGCGTTCCATGAGGTCGTTGTAATATTCGGGGTTTTCCACGAGACACATAAGCTGTGTTATCTGCCTGTCAAGTGGCATCCCAAACATCATTTCCGTCTGAAAAGCCACTGTCTCCAGCCCTCCCACGGGCATGTTGTTGGCCTTTGCCTGCGTCTGGAAGTAGAGGTCGATGGTGTTGGTGGGGTCAAACTCGCCCTGATGAGCCATCAGATAGCTCAAGATATTCATTTGCTGTGTCAGCGCGGCGGGCTTCATCGCGCCCATCTGCTGCATCACGACTGGATTGTCAAGCCCCACGCCCATCATCTTGGTGAGAAAGGTGTTGAGCTTGCCAAACTGTTCCTCGCTGAGTACCGTCTTGAGTGTCTTGCCGCCCTCCATCATCATCTTGCCTTGCAGCCACATGAGCGTGTCGCGCTGAGTCATGTGCTCGGTGATGACCTCTCCATACACCTGCTCCGCCATTTCAAAGGCCTGCTTCATGGCTTTGCTGTTGGCGGCATAGCTGCCGCTGGCGAGATGAAACGTGCCGACGATGGCAGAGGGCTTGATGTCCTTGCCCTTGACGATATATACCGTCTGTGCGTCGGCGCACCAAAAGGCCGAGATGGCGAGCAGGAGTGTGCTGATGATTTTCTTCATAGTTCTTAGGTGTTAAATGATTGTTAATGTTTTGAATTTTTCCGAATTTTTGCTTACATTTGCATAAGATAGGCTGCACCTCGGCAATCAGAGCAAGCTCTATTGCTCTCGGTTTGCGCTATCTTTGCATAAGATAGGCTGCACCTCGGCAATTGAAACGAGTTTCATTGCGCTCGGT
>CAMGFM010000075.1 GCA_946055365.1 uncultured Prevotella sp.
CAACGCACAACATGACAATTAAGAACAGAACATCAATAACCCACAATTAATACATACAAAATACATGCAGACAAGAGTATGGACTCCCGTAGAGGGATTTGACTTCAAGGAGATACTGTTTGATGAACACGACGGCATAGCCAAGATAACAATCAACCGTCCGCGCTATCGCAATGCGTTCACCCCGCGCACCACATGGGAGATGTCGCAGGCACTGGCATGGTGTCGCGAGGCGCAGCACATAGGCGTGGTGATACTCACGGGCGCAGGCGACAAGGCTTTCTGCGCAGGCGGCGACATGAACGTGAAAGGACGCGGCGGCTACGTGGGCGAAGACGGAGTGCCAAGGCTCAACGTGCTTGACGTGCAGAGGCAGATACGCTCGCTGCCAAAGCCCGTGATAGCCATGGTCAACGGCTTTGCCATCGGCGGCGGACACGTGCTGCACCTCATGTGCGACCTCACGATAGCAAGCGACAACGCCATCTTCGGACAGACGGGGCCCAAGGTCGGCTCGTTTGACGCAGGCTTCGGGGCAAGCTATCTCGCACGCATCGTGGGGCAGAAAAAGGCAAGGGAAATATGGTTTATGTGCAGGCAGTATAGCGCGGAGGAGGCAGAGCGCATGGGCATGGTAAACAAGGTGGTACCTCTTGATCGCCTGGAAGACACCTGCGTGGAATGGGCGCAGACCATGATGGAACGCTCACCGCTCGCACTGCGCATGATAAAGGCGGGACTGAACGCCGAGCTTGACGGACAGGCCGGCATACAGGAACTCGCTGGCGACGCCACCATGCTCTATTACATGCTCGACGAGGCACAGGAGGGCGGCAGGGCCTTTCTGGAGAAGCGCAAGCCCGACTTCAGCAAGTTTCCAAAGCTGCCCTGATGCCACGCAAAGACCGTGGCAGACAGCCCTGACAAGCATCGCATGACGCACGCACGGCTCTTGACAAAAGTCCACAAGGCAGGGCCTATTCGCAAAGCGGCACTTTAGACATCCTAAAGCGGCACTTTGGCAACCCAAAGCGGCACTTTAGACATCACAAAGCGGCACTTTGGCAACCGCAAAGAGCCGCTTTACAAATCACGAGTCGGCAGCCTCACTTTCTTACACTCAATCACATTACACAGCCAAAACGACACAACGGTCATGAACTACAAGATAAGCGTCACCCCAAGGGAGTTTCACTTCAAGCGTCCTGCCACAACATCGCGCGGAGCCTACACTTCGCGCCTCTCATGGATGGTGGAAATAAGCGACGCAGACCATCCCGAGCGCAAGGGCATCGGCGAATGTGCGCCTCTGCCCGACCTCAGCTGCGACGCAATAAAGGACTATGGCGGCACTCTGCGCTCCATCTGCGACATGATAGAGGCCACGGGACGCATAAACCTTGACACATTGCGCCCCTATCCCTCAATGTGTCTCGGCATAGAGACGGCTCTGCTCGACATGGAGAACGGCGGCAAGGGGATAATATTTGACTCGCCGTTCACACGGGGCGAAACGGGAATAGTGATAAACGGACTGGTGTGGATGGGGTCGTATGATGAGATGGCAGAGAGGATAGAGGAGAAAAGGCAGGCGGGGTTCAGATGTATAAAACTCAAAATCGGGGCAATAGACTTTGAGCGCGAGCTGCAACTGATAAGGCAGATAAGGAGCGACTTCCCCAAAGAGAGCATAGAGCTG
The DNA here is from genome assembly GCA_946055365.1 of uncultured Prevotella sp. GTDB lineage: Bacteria > Bacteroidota > Bacteroidia > Bacteroidales > Bacteroidaceae > Prevotella. Next base: position 1,700 of record CAMGFM010000075.1, read on the forward strand.
AGGGTGGATGCCAACGGCGGCTTCTCATTTGAGGAGGCACCGAGGGTGCTTGACACCCTCGCCAAGTATGACATCCACTCCATAGAACAGCCCATAAGGCAGCGTCAATGGAGGCAGATGGCAGAGCTGTGCAGGATTTCTGACGTGCATATAGCACTTGACGAGGAACTCATAGGGGTGAATATCCCCGACATGAAACGCTGCCTCGCAGACACGATAAAGCCAAGCTATCTGGTGCTGAAGCCATCGCTGCACGGAGGCTTCAAGGGCTGCCGCGAATGGATAGCCATTGCACGGGAGCGAGGCATCGGCTCGTGGGTCACAAGCGCGCTCGAGAGCAACATAGGACTGAACGCCGTGGCACAGTTTGCGGCTGACGTGTATGGCGCAGACCCCTCCATGCCACAGGGACTCGGCACAGGGATGCTCTTTACCGACAATGTGGACATGCCGCTGGCAATAAAGGGCGACCGACTGTGGAGAACAGTAGGCCAACAGTGAGGCATGGCATCACCCAAGCATAGAGAAACCAACATTCACGCCAAGTCCGCAGAGTCACAGACATAGCCACGGCTTGCATGTGACACCACGGGAGAAGGCGCATGTAACATGTAACGTATACCGAAAAAGACATTACTCTAAATGAAAGAATTTGTTATATCAGAGGTCAAGGCTGAGACAGCCGTGCTGGTGGGGCTCATCACACGCGACCAAGACGAAGAAAAAACCAAGGAATATCTCGACGAACTCGAGTTTCTCGCCGACACGGCAGGCGCAGTGACCGTCAAGAGATTTACACAGCGCGTGGGCGGGCCAAGCTCCGTCACCTACGTGGGCTCGGGCAAGCTCGAGGAGATAAGACAGTACATTCTCGACGAGGAAGAGGCCGAGCGGCCCGTGGGAATGGTGATATTTGACGACGAGCTTACCGCCAAACAGATAAGAAACATTGAAAAGGCTCTCTGCGTAAAGATACTCGACCGCACGTCGCTCATACTCGACATCTTCGCAATGCGCGCACAGACAGCCGCAGCAAAGACACAGGTGGAGCTGGCACAGCACCGCTATATGCTGCCAAGGCTGCAACGGCTGTGGACACACCTTGAACGACAGGGCGGAGGCTCGGGCTCGGGCGGCGGAAAGGGCAGTGTGGGACTGAGAGGACCGGGCGAGACGCAGCTCGAGATGGACCGACGCATCATCCTGCAACGCATCACTCTGCTCAAACAGAGACTTGAGGAGATAGACAAGCAGAAAACCACACAGCGCAAGAACCGCGGACGACTCATAAGGGTGGCTCTCGTGGGATATACCAACGTGGGCAAGTCGACAATCATGAACATGCTCGCCAAGAGCGAGGTGTTTGCTGAGAACAAACTGTTTGCCACGCTCGACACAACCGTAAGAAAGGTGGTGGTGGAGAACCTTCCGTTTTTGCTGGCCGACACCGTGGGCTTCATAAGAAAGCTGCCCACCGACCTCGTGGACTCATTCAAGTCTACTCTCGACGAGGTCAGGGAGGCCGACCTGCTGCTGCACGTTGTGGACATTTCACATCCCGACTTTGAAGAGCAGATAAGCGTGGTGGAAAACACGCTCAAGGACTTGCAGTGCGGCGACAAGCCAAGCATGATTGTGTTTAACAAAATCGACAACTACTCATGGACTGAAAAGGAAGAGGATGATCTCACGCCGCCGACAAAGGAAAACATATCACTAAGCGAACTCAAACGCACGTGGATGGCGCGCCTCGGAGGCGAAAACTGCATGTTCATATCGGCTAAAGAGAAAATCAACATCGACGAATTTAGGGACACCATATACAAAAGGGTGAGGGAAATGCACGTACAGAAGTATCCCTACAACGACTTTCTCTATGAAAGCGAATATTAAACCGTGACACAACAACGGCTGCGACACACCCGGCATCACGTCACAGGCGACACTGCAACGACAGCGGAACGCACGAGACTGCGCAGACACGGGCGCGGCACGCGCGAATGGCGCAGGCAATGGCAGCATGGGGCGTGATGACGGGGCGTGCAGAATATACTACAATTATATATACAGACTTACAAAAAACACAATGTCATGAGACAGCTATTGGAAGAAGAAATTGCCGCACTGGAACAAAACGGTTGTCAAGCGGAAGACTGGACGAGAATTGTGGTGGACGACGATTTCCACGCGGACAGACTGCACCGCGTGACGATGTATGGCGACATCACGCTCGGCAAGTTTGACGGCTACATGGAAGTGAGCAAAGGATTCAACAAGAAGACGGGCATCTACAACGCCACACTGCGCAACGTGACCATAGGAGACGACTGTCTTGTCGAGAATGTGGCGGGATATATCAACAACTATGCGATTGGCAACGGCTGCCACATATCCAACGTCTGCACAATGGAGACAACGGAGGGCGCAACCTACGGCGAGGGCAATCTCATATCCGTACTCAACGAAGTGGGTGAGGGCAACCTGATAATATACCACGGACTCACGAGCCAGTTTGCCGCATTCATGGTAAAGCACTTCAGCAACAAGGCAGTCAAGGATGCCGTGTGGCGACTCATACGCGAGGAGACGGTGCGCACAATGCCCGAGACTGCCACCATAGGCAACGGCGTGAAGATAGTCAACACCAAGGAGCTGACCAACACGATAGTATATGACGACTGCGAAATATCGGGCGCGGCGCGCCTCAGCGACTGCACGATAATGAGTTCCGCACAATCAAACGTGTTTATAGGCACTGGCGTGATATGCGAGAACTCTATCATCTCCGAGGGGTCGTCAGTTATCAACAGCGTGAAGATGCAAAACTGTTTTGTGGGCGAGGCCTGCAAGATCAGCAACGGCTTCACGGCCTCAGACAGCGTGTTCTTTGCCAACAGCTACATGTCAAACGGCGAGGCATGTGCCGCATTCTGCGGCCCGTTCACGGCCAGCCACCACAAGAGCAGCCTGCTGATAGGAGGCATGTTCTCGTTTTATAACGCTGGCTCCGCCACCAACTTCTCCAACCACGCCTATAAGATGGGGCCTATGCACTACGGCACGCTCGAGCGAGGCTCCAAGACAGCGTCGGGCGCATACGTGCTGATGCCAGCACACATAGGCACGTTCTCCGTGTGCTTTGGCAAGCTGATGTATCACCCCGACACGCGCAGCCTGCCTTTCTCCTATCTCATAGCCTACAACGACACGATGTATCTCGTGCCTGGACGCAACCTTACTACCGTAGGTCTCTACCGCGACATAAGGAAATGGCCAAAGCGCGACATGAGACCCGTGTCTGAACGCAAGAGTGTGGTCAACTTTGACTGGCTCTCGCCATTCTCTGTGGGCGAGATACTCGAAGGAAAGAAGATACTCGAAGACCTCGCCAACGCCTCGGGACACAACGTGTCGTCATATAACTACCACGAATATGAGATAAAGAACTCGTCACTGCACAAGGGCATAAAATATTATGACATCGCTCTAAGGATATACATGGGAGCCGTGCTGAAGAGACACGCTCCCGTGACCCCAACGTCTGACATCGGCAAGGGCAAATGGGTGGATCTCGCTGGCCTGCTGATGCCCGAGTCGGAGGAACAGAGACTTGTGGAGGACATATTGTCGGGCGAAATCGAGACTACGCACGACGTGGTGAGGAGGTTTGAGGAAATCGACGGCAACTATCCCGAGTATCGCTGGACGTGGACTTATGACATGATGCTCGAATACTATGGGTTTGACGAGCTGAACGATGACAACGTGGAAAGGATAAAGCAGGATTATGTGAACGCAAGACGCGCGTGGATAGCTGAGATAAAGAAAGACGCAGCCAAGGAGTTTGAACTCGGCGACGTGGAGAGGGAGGTATTTGGAAACTTCAACGAACAGCTCGACAGAGAGGTTGACTTTGAGAAGCAGAAACTCTACATGTAAGACCCGCGGCAAGCGGACAACCGCATAGGCAGAGTGACTCATTGCAACATGAATATGCCTCATTGCATCAGTGAAAACTACTCATTGCATCAGCAGAGCGTGCCTCATCACATCAGGTAAACGGCTCATTGCATCAGCAGGGTGTGCGCACGTGACAGCAAAGTGGCACTTTACTGATGCCGAAGAGGCACTTTGCGGCCGCCAAAGTGCCTCTTTACGCCTGTAAAAGCGGCTCTTTACAAACGAGGCGAGGCGACGCGCCGAAAGCAAAAGCACAGCCCTGCCTGTGCATTGCAAACAAACGGTGGCAAAATGCCGAATGTTTGGCTGATGACAACAATAAAAAACAGAGGAAGATTTTGGTTTTTATGGGCGATTTTGATTAACTTTGCACCTATCTGAAACTATTACACATTAATAACACCGACAACGATTATGGCAACAACACCAGAATTCAAGTACGCTCCTATGTTCCAGCTCGGAAAGGACACGACAGAATACCGCCTGCTCACCACTGAGGGCATCAGCACAGGCGAGTTTGAGGGCAAGACTATACTCAAGGTCTCAAAAGACGCGCTGACACTGCTCGCCCAGCAGGCATTTCACGACGTGGAGTTTATGCTTCGCCGCGAACACAACATGCAAGTGGCACAGATACTCAACGACCCTGAAGCCTCTGAAAACGACAAGTATGTGGCACTGCAGTTCCTCCGCAACGCCGACACTGCCGCCAAGGGCATCCTGCCGTTCTGTCAGGACACTGGCACAGCCATCATACACGGCGAAAAGGGACAGCGCGTGTGGACAGACTTTGAGGATGAGGAGGCTCTGAGCCTTGGCGTTTACAACACCTTCACACAAGACAACCTGAGATATTCGCAGAACGCACCGCTCAACATGTATGACGAGGTGAACACACGCTGCAACCTGCCGG
>CAMGFM010000076.1 GCA_946055365.1 uncultured Prevotella sp.
CACGACGCTCTTCCGATCTAACTGAAAAGTTTTGCAACGAGGTTCTATGTTCCTTTGGCCTACCTCTTCTTGGGTGAATTGCCAAAAGAAAGCATCCCTTTCCCCATGTTTAGAGGAGAGGCAGGACAGCATAGCCGCTTTGATTTGTATGTGTATGATGCTGTTAGGGGTGGCCATGCCATGCAGGAATGGCTGGAAGAATATTTGGAGTACAACGAGATAGAATCTTGTAGCTTTGTTGGAACAATGACTATTGACCATTCTGTTAATGAGGCAGTGGAAAAGCTGCGGACAATATTGGACCTTGACAGCCGATGGGCTTTCAGTCTCTCCACGCCAGATGCGGCCGTTAGCCTCCTCAGTCAAAAGCTGGAGGATGCAGGTGTCTTCTTGGCATATAACGGTGTGGTGGGCAACAACACGCACAGGCCATTGAAGGTGAGTGAATGTAGGGGGTTTGCCTTGGTAAGTGCGACAGCTCCATACATATTTGTCAATAGTGCAGACAGTAAAAGTGCGCAGTTGTTTACTTTAGTACACGAGGCAGCTCATCTGATGCTTGGTGTAAGCGCAGGACATGCAGGAAGCGAGGTGTTGAATCATGAGGTCACAGAGAACTATTGCGACAGAGTAGCCGCTGAATTTCTTGTTCCGGCATCAGTGTTGCGCGAGATATGGAATAACGACACGAAGTATGTTGCGAGGAGATTTAAGGCCAGCGAGCTTGTAGTGGCGAGGCGCGCGCATGATTTGGGCCTTATGTCAAATGCAGATTACAAGTCTTTCTGGCTTATGTACAGTCTGCGACAAGACATTGCAAAAAAGAAATCTGCTGGAGGTAGCTTCTACCTCACCAGTGTCAAGCGCGTCGGAAGGAATTTTGCAATTCACGTGAGGAATGCTGTCAATAGCCAGCAGCTGAGTTATACGGACGCATATCGTTTGACTGGACTATACGGGAAAACGTATGATAATTTTATGACTAATAACATTTAATGCGGCATGGAATATTTATTTGACACAAATAGATTCGTAGAATCCAAGAAGAATTTGCCGATGGATGTCTGGCCAACGTTCTGGGGAAAATGGTGGAGCTGATAAACTCAGGAACGATCTATTCCATTGACAAGGTAAAAGACGAAATAGATAAAGGCGGAGACGAACTTACGGAATGGATACACGGCAATGCCCCGCATGGATTCTTTCTGCGTCAAAATGAGAAAGTGATGCTTAAATTGGCTGAGACTATAGAATGGGCGAGGAATTGTCCCGTGAATTTTTCACAGGCGGCGATTTCTGGATATGTAAATGTGGCTGATTCTTATCTTGTCGCGACTGCTGCTGCAAATGACATGACGCTCGTGACGTTTGAAAAGGGAAATCCACAGCGGCGAAATCGTGTAATGATTCCTGATGCCTGCAATGCTATCGGGGCAAGATGCTGTGACTTAAATACTGCACTGCGGGAATTAGGCATCCGTATATGACGAGAGTGTAGGCTTAACCGTGACATGCCATGACAAAAGTAGTTTGAGGTGAGTCTTGTTAATTTGTCTTGACAGACATTGGTGTTATTCTCGAGGACACATTTCAGCCCTTGCGCCTTTGTCCTCCGCCCTTGGCGTGCGTGGTGTGAGGCGTCGGCATGTCCCGTAGACACACAAAAGGCGGTGCATCCCCCTATTATGGAGAGATGCACCGCCTTTTGCTTATGTGTGTCTGTGTCATTCATATATCCATACGCCGCGCGTCTGCCTGCCTGCGGGCTTGCCGTCGGGGGCTGCGACGCTGCTTGGCGAGATGTCAGAGCGGTAGTAGGCCAGAAGCTCCACGTCATAGATGAGCGTGGAGTAGGGCTGTACCGACGGCGACTCCGAACCCGATATGCCGTAACCGAGCTGGTGCGGCACGGTGACGAGCCATCTGTCGCCGATGTGCATAGACTGGAAGGCCGTGGAGAGTCCCTTGGGCACCGATGAGGAGACGTTCACGCCCAGCACGGAGGGTGTTATGAGGTCTTTGTCATACTCTCCCGGATAGGATTGTACGAACACGTAGCCCTCGGGATACTCTGTGGAGGGCAGCATCCTGCCCCTGATGTTCACCTTCACCGAGTCTGTGTAAAAGGGAACGCCCGAGCCGCTGCCTATGTTGAGAGCCTTGACGGCGACGTGGTCATAGGAGTGGGTGGCGACGCTCTCCTCAAGGCCGAAAGCCCGCAGCACCTTATAGTGAGGGTCGGTTGCCTCGAGCGACTTGGCTTGCAGGAAAATTCTCTCAAAGTAGGCCTCGTTGTCAGGCTGCCAGTTGGGGAACTCTTCCTCCTCGTTGTCGGTCTCGCTGCACGATGTCAGCGCGGCCATGGCTATGGCTGCGCCCGCAAAGAGCAGGTATCTCAGCTTGTTTCTCATTTATTGCAGTTTTTTCAGAAGCCCCGAGATGCTCACCTTGTCTTCTATGATGCTCTGCAGCTGGTCTATGCTCACCCTCTCCTGCTGCATGGTGTCGCGGAAACGCAGTGTCACGGTGTTGTCATTGAGCGTATCATAGTCGACGGTCACGCAGTAAGGAGTACCCACAGCGTCCTGTCTGCGGTAGCGTTTGCCTATGGTGTCCTTCTCGTCGTAGCTTGTATTGAAGTGGAACTTGAGGTTGTTTACTATCTCTCTTGCCTTTTCGGGCAGGCCGTCTTTCTTCACGAGCGGCAGCACTGCCAGCTTTGTGGGCGCGAGAGCGGGCGGCAGTAGCAGCACTACGCGTGTCTCGCCGTTGTCGAGCTTCTCCTCGCGGTAGGAGTGGCACATGATGCTGAGGAACATGCGGTCTACGCCGATGGATGTCTCTATGTCATAGGGAGTGTAGCTCTCCTTGGTGACAGGGTCGAAGTATTTGATGGCCCTTCCGCAATATTTCTCGTGCTGTGAGAGGTCATAGTCGGTGCGGCTGTGTATGCCTTCCACCTCCTTGAAGCCAAACGGCATCCTGAACTCGATGTCTGTGGCCGCGTTGGCATAGAATGCGAGCTTCTCGTGGTCGTGGAAACGGTAGTTCTCTTCGCCAAACCCGAGTGCCTGATGCCACTTCATGCGTGTCTCCTTCCACTTCTGGAACCACTCAATCTCCGTGCCGGGCTTCACGAAGAACTGCATCTCCATCTGCTCGAACTCCCTCATGCGGAAGATAAACTGCCTTGCCACGATCTCGTTGCGGAACGCTTTGCCTATCTGTGCTATGCCAAACGGTATCTTCATGCGTCCTGTCTTCTGCACGTTGAGGTAGTTGACGAATATGCCCTGCGCTGTCTCTGGGCGCAGATAGACCTTGTTGCTGCCGTCGGCCACCGAGCCCATCTCCGTAGAGAACATCAGGTTGAACTGTCTAACGTCTGTCCAGTTCTTTGTGCCGCTGATGGGGTCTACTATCTCCTCGTCCTCGATTATCTGCTTGAGTTCTGCGAGGTCTGGGCCCTGCATTGCCGTGGCAAAACGCTCGTGCAGCGCGTCGCGCTTCTGCTGATGCTCTATCACCCTGGCGTTTGTGGCTCTGAACTGTGCCTCGTCAAACTTCTCGCCGAAGCGTTTGCGTGCCTTTTCAATTTCCTTTTCTATCTTCTCGTCGTATTTGGCTATCTGGTCTTCGATGAGAACGTCGGCGCGATAACGTTTCTTTGAGTCGCGGTTGTCAATGAGAGGGTCGTTAAAAGCGTCCACGTGTCCGCTTGCCTTCCATATTGTGGGGTGCATGAATATGGCGGAGTCGATGCCCACGATGTTTTCGTGCAGCAGTACCATGCTTTTCCACCAGTATTCCTTGATGTTGTTCTTTAGTTCCACGCCGTTCTGTCCATAGTCATAGACGGCTGCGAGCCCGTCATATATCTCGCTGCTTGGGAACACAAAGCCATATTCCTTGCAGTGACTCACGATTTTCTTGAAAACGTCTTCTTGTGCCATTTCTTTTTCTTATGTTATTGTCTTGATATTCGCTGTGCCGTTGTCGTGAAGGCTCTTCTCGTCCTGTGCCTTGGCTGGTGTCGTGCAAGGCGCAGGCTCTCTTTGAGAAGTCTTCGGTGGCGTGTCAAGGAGTGTAGTGACGCACGCCACAAGACATTAGATTTTGCAAAGTTACATCTTTTCCGCCTATTTTGGCGGCAATAATAGGTTAAATCATTTAAAACCCCGTCATTTTGCCCTGTCAGCTGTCGCCGGCGGTTGTGCCACGCGCCGCGTTTAGCGTGAAAAGTGGCGTTTGAGAGACGCGGACTGGCACTTGGGCGTGTGAAAAGTGGCACTTGAGAGACGCGGACTGGCACTTGGGCGGCGCAAAGTGCCACTTTCTTTCGTGCCGTGAATGTTTATTGCAGCCGCGCGAGGGATCCGTGCGCAGTGCGAGGCTCTTGCCGCGTCACGTGGCGCGTGTTTTCAGCGCAAGTCGGCCATTAGGCTGTCATGCGCAGGCGGGCTTTCTTTTTGACGTCTGTCTTTTTGATAAGACAGGCTGCGGCTCGGCGTTATGAGAAAAAAGAAAAGACGGCGGCCTTTTCTTTTGCCAGCCTTGGTCATGGCGGCACAAAAAAACTCCCCCAATGACATCACGTCAGGGGAGAGCCTTTTCTTAAGAAATAAAAAAAATGTATTTAGTATATAAGAGTAGCCGTTGTCAGAACTTGAGGTCTACGCCCACGCCAAGCACGCGGTTGGTGCGTGTGAAGCTGTTGGTGGTCATCGTCGTCTCGTTGGTCATGTCATAGTCGTCGTAGAGCGTCTGGAAGTAGGCGGCGTTGATTTTCACCTTGTCCGTGACGTTCACTGCCACGCCGAGACCGAAAGAGTAGGAGTTGACGTTGAAGGATATGTCGTTCATGACCGCATCCTTGAGGCCATACTGTGTGCGCTGTCCGCCCGCGCTCACGGTCAGGGTCTTGTTGATGTCCCATTCCGCGCCGAGCAGATACTCGTTGGTGTCGCCGAGCATGTCCTTGGTATACTGTTTTGTGTCCACGTCAAAATAGTGGTGATAGCCTGCGTTGAGCCTTACGCTGTTGCCAAAGGAGTATTGTGCGCCCACGGTGAGCATCGCTGGCGTGTCCTCTGCCACCTTCTTGCCGTCGGCGAAGCGCGAGAGCATGCCTATGCCATCGGCGCTCGCGCTGTTGGCCGACTTGTTCTTGAGTCTCATGCGTGTCTTGAACTCATACTTGGCGGCGAGGTTCAGTCCTCCCGTCTTGTAGTCAACGCCTATGATGGGAGCTATGCCCCATCCCGTCTGGTCGCAGTTGAGCTCTATGTCCTGCGTGCCTACACTCAGCTCCGTGGCTTTGGCTGCCGCTGCCGTGAGCTGCTGTGCCGCCGCGTGGTTGCCGCTCTGCTCCATTGCCCCGGCATAGTAGTTGAGCTGTGCGGCCAGCTCCGTGAAGTGCTGCGAGGCGTTCACCATCTCTGACTGTGTGCCCTGTATATGCTCCACCTTGATGTCCTTGACATAGCCATAGTAGTTGGACGAGCCGTAGAGCATTCTGAGACCGCCATACACGGAGAGGTTGTCGTTGAGCTTGCGTGCAGCACCGAAAGTGAAGCCATAGTAATACTGGCGGCCGCGCATGTAGGAGTCATAGGCATATTTGTTGCCCATCTTGTGGTCTGCCATGCCGGGTATGCCGCTCGCGGCGAGCGTCTCGTAGAGCCCGTTGATGGCAGGAGCGTAGGTTGTCACCGCGCTCACCACCTGCTCAAAAGAGCCGAGACCGTTGGCAAACTCGCATTTGCCGCCTCCGCCCGTGATGGCAAAGCCAAACTGGAAACTCCAGTCGCCCTTGTTATAGGCTGCCTGTATGGATGGTATGACGGGAGCGTCTGCCGTACCCTTGAACTTGTGTACTGTCTGGCCGGGGTTGAGCGCGTTGTAGTTGAACAGCGGGAAACCCGTCTTTATGGTACGTGTCTGCCTTGCGTTCTGGATGTTGAGTGAGAGGTGAAAGCCGTTGTCGAGGAAGGCCACGCCCGCAGGGTTGCTATAGACACCGTCAATGCCTATCGCCGCGTCACGCGCCGGGTTGCGCAGAAATGGTACGTTCTGGTTGGTGTTGGTCAACAGACCTCCTGCAAATGATACACTGTTTGAGGCAATCGCTGCTGCCAAACATGCTACTTTTAACTTATTCATCTTAATTACATTTAAAATATTGGTTGCAAAGTTAAGTAGATTGTTCTGTTTGTTACTGTTTGTCGGTCTTTATTTATACTCTATTAACATATAAAGAGCCAAAACATGCACAAAAAAATGACGTTGTGCAGGTGTGAAGCATGTTTTTGCGGGAAAAGGGTTGCATTGCCTCCATTCTCTCTATATAGGTTGGGGGCTGTTAATAGGGCTTTGGCTTGCGGCGGTGTCTCAGGCATCTTGTTGGAAAGTGCCTCTTTTGCCATCCTGAAGAGGCTCTTTGCATGACGTTAAGAGCCACTTCAGGGTTGGCAAAGAGCCACTTTTGCGTATTATCCCAAAACGGTCATTAGGACCTTATGCGCAAACAAACTTTCTTTTTGGCATCTGT
>CAMGFM010000077.1 GCA_946055365.1 uncultured Prevotella sp.
GAGCAGCTCCGTGGTGACCTTGGACACGCCATAGATGGTGCGCGGACGCTGCACGGTGTCCTGCGGGGTCATCACCTTGGGTGTCTCCATGCCAAACGAGCCGATGGAGCTGGGCGTGAATACTGCACAGCCGTGTTCTCTTGCCACCTCAAGTATGTTCCAGAGCCCGTCAATGCCTATGCGCCACGCAAGGCGAGGCTTTGACTCAGCCACTACCGACAGCAATGCGGCAAGGTTATAGATAGTATCTATGTTGTATTGTCTGACTACCCCGGCAATCATCTCGGGATTGGTGACGTCAGCCTCCGCCGAGGGACCTCCCTCTGCCAACTCTCCCTTAGGCTCGCAGCCCTTGATGTAACCTGCCACTACATGTGCGCCTCCGTAAATGCGCCTTAACTCCGCAGTCAGCTCAGATCCGATCTGACCGGTGGAACCGATGACCAAGATATTCTTCATCTTCTTTATGGTTAAAATGTTTTTTGTAATACTTTGCACACGGCGTAGCCCGTATGCAGTGATTTTGATAGCTTTAAAATAAGAACTGTTTTTTCATCGCATAGGGCATAATAGCCATGCACGGTTAACAGCGTACAAAATAACAAAATATTATTGAGATAACGCATATAGCAGCGTATATTTTTTTTGAATAAATAACAGAAAAGTTTTCTCCAATTCAAAATTTATATATTATTTTGCACACGGTTAGGTCATGCGTGTCTGCATGTCATGAACGGCGCACCAGTCCATCACTTACTGACGCTATGCACGACAGAAACAGACGGGAAAAAGGACATGGCATACGGATATGAACCTCCCAAAAAGGAGGGAGAGTGCCGACGCAAGGCTGCCATAGAAATCATAAACTTAAACCAAAATAAGAAAAACATGTACGGAAAAATCAAAGAACACCTCAGCAACGCCTTGGAAAACCTCAAGAACGCAGGTCTCTACAAGGAAGAAAGAATCATCGAAAGCCCACAGGGCGCGGCCATATCCGTAAAAGGCAAGGAAGTGCTTAACTTCTGCGCCAACAACTATCTTGGACTTTCTGCCCATCCGCGTCTTATACAGGGCGCAAAGGACATGATGGACAGACGAGGCTTCGGCATGTCGTCCGTGAGATTTATCTGCGGCACACAGGACATACACAAGGAGCTTGAGGCTGCCATCTCTGAATATTTCAAGACTGAAGACACGATACTCTATGCCGCCTGCTTTGACGCTAACGGCGGACTCTTCGGCTCTTTCCTTACGGAAGAGGACGCGATAATATCCGACGCGCTCAACCACGCGTCAATCATCGACGGCGTAAGGCTGTGCAAGGCTAAACGCTATCGCTATGCCAACGCCAACATGGAGGAGCTTGAGAAATGTCTGCAAGAGGCGCAGGCACAGAGATTCCGCCTTATATGCACGGACGGCGTGTTCTCCATGGACGGCAACGTGGCTCCCATGGACAAGATTTGCGACCTCGCCGAGAAATATGACGCTCTCGTGATGGTGGACGAAAGCCACTCGGCAGGCGTGGTGGGCGCAACGGGCCACGGCGTGAGCGAGCTGTGCAACACCTACGACCGCGTGGACATCTACACGGGCACGCTCGGCAAGGCCTTCGGCGGCGCACTCGGAGGATTTACTACGGGCAAGAAGGAGATTATTGACATGCTCAGACAGAGCAGCCGCCCGTATCTCTTCTCCAATTCGCTCGCTCCGTCTATCATTGGCGCAAGCCTTGAGGTGTTCAAGATGCTCAAGGAGGACAACAGCATACACGATCGCCTCGTGGAAAACGTCAACTACTTCCGCGACAAGATGATGGCGGCAGGGTTTGACATCAAGCCCACACAGAGCGCGATATGCGCCGTGATGCTCTATGACGCACCTCTCTCACAGCGTTATGCCAACAGACTGCTCGAAGAGGGCATCTACGTGACGGGATTCTACTACCCCGTAGTGCCGAAAGGCGAAGCCCGCATACGCGTGCAGCTCTCCGCAGGACACACACGCGAGCAGCTTGACAAGGCCATTGAGGCATTCATCAAGGTGGGCAAGGAGCTTGGCGTGCTGAAATAAGCTATTCCTGACAAGGAAACACACCAGCCACTGACACACAGCGGCACACTAAGGCAGCCGTCCCGCAGGTCTTTACATGGCCCGAGGAACGGCTGCCTTTTTTGTCAGTGATATTCTGCAAACGCAAAGTGTCTCTCTATGAATGTAAAAGTGCCACTTCTGCTAATGCAAAACGCCACTCTGCAAACGCTAAGTGCCACTCTGCAAACGCTAAGTGCCACTCTGCAACAGACATAGTGCCATTTCATGCCGCCGCCAACGTCACCGCCTGCGCGCCATGTCCATGACATTGGCAGGAGAACGCCTGTTGTCAAGCTCGTTTTTCATGAAATCCATGTAGGGAGCGACATGTTCGAAGAACTGGCGGTAGCCCTTGCACAGATAGTTGTGGCCATAATTGCCGTAAGAGTCACACACGAAACGGTTTTTGGGACACTCTCCGTTGCAGGCAAAGAGATATTGGCACTCGCGGCATTGCCTCGTGAGCATCTGCGTCTTCATCTTCGCAAACTCGCTTTGCTGCCGCGAATACATCATCTCCGCCAGTGTCTTGTCATGGATGTTGCCGAGGCGATGTTCGGGATAGACAAAATGGTCGCAGGAGTAGACATCGCCGTTAAACTCCATCACTCCAGCATGTCCACACTCCTTTGACACCACGCAAACGCCCGGTGTCTGCCCCACCCAGTTGGCAAGTGTCGCGTCAAAGAGCTGCACAAAATAATTGCCAACGTCATGGCGCACCCATTCGTCAAATATGGCGCAGAGGAAACTGCCCCATTGCTCGGGCGTGACGCTATAGTCGGCAAGCCCAGTGCCGTCGCCCTGCATACCAGGGGCAAGGGTGAGGCCGTCGGGGCGGCTTATGACACGCTCCACTATCGGGGCAAACTGTATGTAGTGGCAGCCTATCTCCTTGAAGAAGCGGTAGAACTCAAGCGGATAGTCGGCATTGAAGTCGTTGACCACCGCCATGGCGTTCCACTCCACGCCATGGCGGTTGAGAAGGTTGATGCCGCGCATCACCTGCATGAACGTGGGCTTGCCCGTGACCGTGCGCCTGTATTCATCATGAAACTCCTGCGGACCGTCGATGGACACTCCCACAAGAAAATTGTTTGCCTTGAAAAACCTGCACCACTCATCGTTGAGCAGCGTGGCGTTGGTCTGTATGCAGTTGTCAATATGCCTGCCGCGCGCATAGACTCGCTGCAGCTCAAGAGCCTTCTTGTAGAACGACAAGGGACGCATGAGCGTCTCGCCACCGTGCCATGTGAACAGCACGTTGGGCGTGGTCTGGGCTTCAATATACTCTTTTATGAACTTCTCAAGAAGCTCGTCGGAGATGACGTGCTGCCTGATGTCGGCATATATCTTGTTTTTCTCAAGATAATAGCAGTATTTGCAGCGCAGGTTGCACAGAGAGCCGGCTGGCTTGACCATTACATACATCGGGCGTGCGAATGCAAAACTTGTAGACATATATATAATGTGTGTGTTATTGTTTGCGGATACCATGGCACATGCTATCCGCTCACAAAGTTACAATAAAAAACAGTCATGACAAAGTCTTGCAGTCACGCAGACACCCTAAGCATGTTCATGTCTGGCAAAAAAAGAGGCACACACACGCCCTTTTGCCTCAAACCATACATTTTTTTTTTATGATATATAAGTCTTATGCCATGCCCCAAAGGACACGCCCCCACGGCGGCATGCCTCCGGGCGTGCATGAAAAAGCCGCGCGTCACAATCAGAAAGAGAGCCTTGCCGAGGCAAAGAACGAGCGCGGGGCGGATGGACCGTAGATATAGTCGGAGTCGCGGTTCCATCCACGGTCAAAATCACGCTGGTAGGCATTGCCGATGTTCTTCACACCTGCGCTCAACTCCATGCACACGCTGCCCATGAGGTCAATGTCATAGGCCACCTTGGCATCAAGCTCCATGAAACGTGGCGTGAGACGGGTCACGGGAGTGTCCGTGCCAGAGCCAGCATTGTGACCCACGAGCATCCTGCCCGTATAATTGCCAGAGAGTATGCACGAGAGACGGCGCACGGGCGACACGGTGGCAATGAAAAAGCCGTAGGTGTCGGGCGTTTTCATCATCCTTCGGAATGTCTGCTGCGGCACTTCATCGTTCCACACAAGCGGCTCGTCATAGCGGCTGCGCTGTATGGTAAGCCCTGCTTGCAGCGAGAGCCACGAGCGGCAGGCTGCCCTTGCCTCAAGATTAAGCCCGAAGACCTCGGCACCATAGGCGTTGTATCTCTCCTGCACGATGTTGCCATAGGCATCTGGCTCAGACAGTCGCCTCAAGGCAAACACATCGCTCAGCCTGGTGTAGAAAGCCTCGGCAAGAAGCTCCACCCTGACCTGCCCCACACGGTGCATTGTCTCTGCCGAAAGGCTGTAACTGTTGGAGCGTTCCTCGCTCAGGCCGTCGGCAAGCACCGTCACAAGACGCTCGCCGCCCACTACCCCCACATGCAAGTCTTCATCAAAGGCCTGCGGGGCGCGGAATCCTCCCGACCACGAGAGACGCAGGCTCACGTCACGTGTGGGATTGTAGCGCAGGTTTGCCCTCGGGCTGACGATGAGGTGGTCTATGAGACTGTGCTTGTCGGCACGCGCGCCAAGGAGCATGGTCCACCGCTCGTCTTTCCACTCGTTCTGCATATAGACACTCGCTATGTCAATGGTCTGACGGAAGTCTCGGTCATAGCCAATAATAATGTCGTGGAGGTTGTCGGCATTATATTCAGCTCCCACGGTGAGGTCGGAGGGCATGAATAGCACACGCTCGAAAGAGTGGCGATAGAGTGCGCCTGCCACCCATGTCAGTCCGCGAGTCAGACCGTAGGCCTTGGCTGCCGCCTCGCGCTCTTCGTCGGTGCCAGAACCGATGCCCCCGTAATAGCTGTTGCGCCTTGTGGACATGAAAGAGACATAGGCATTGGCGTGGCGCGCGGCATCGGGACTGTAAAACGTGTAGTTGAGCGACGCGTTATGGATGTCATGCTCGGTCTGCTCCGTGACATTTGCCTCGTGGGCAGGCACCTGCAACATGTTTCCGCCGCGCCTGAACTCGCTTATGCCGTTATATTGCAGCTGCAACTTTTGATATGGCGTGAGGCGCATAAAGACATTCAGCCCCATAGACTTGTTTCTCATGAGCGGAATCTCGGTATAGCCGTCGCCGTCATGGTCATAAGACTGGCGGTGACGGTTGTTGGCATAGATGAAGAGTCCGTGCCTGTTGTCGTCAGACACGACGGAGGCACTGGCAGCGGTCACGTTGTCATAGGACTCTCCGCCCGTCTGCCTTATCGTGTGGCTTATCTCTGCCGAGTTGCGCAGCGGTTCTTTGGTTATGACGTTGACAGTGCCGCCCACAGCCGAAGCCCCGAAGAGCGCGGAGCCTCCTCCACGCACCACCTCCACACGGTCTATCATGTTGGAGGGTATCTGTTCAAGGCCATACACGCCATTGAGCGAGGAGAAGACGGGGCGCGAGTCGATGAGTATCTGCGAGTAATGCCCGTCCAGACCGTTGATGCGCACCTGCGCAAAGCCGCAGTTCTGGCAGTCGTCTTCAGTGCGCACTCCTGGCTGAAAGCCGAGTCCCTCGGCAAGACACGCCGACTGCGTGGCATGAAACGTGCCTGCGCCCACCACACTCACGAGATTGGGAGCAAGACGACGGCGCGTCTCCCCACGGTTTGACGACACCACCACCTCGTCGAGCGACATGTTGTCCTCCTCAAGCGAGAAATTCACCTCCACGGTCTTGTCCCTGACGACCGTGACGGCACACGAGGCTGTAGCATAGCCCAGCAGGCGCACCTCAAGAGTGTATGTACCCTCTGGCAGATTCTTGAGATAATAATGCCCCGTGGCATCGGTCATCATCGCAATGTTGGTGCCTTTGGCGGTGACGGTGGCATAGGGCAGGTGTTCGCCCGTGTTCTTGTCTTTGATGTGACCCACCACATTTGCATCGGTGGGACAAGACGATGTGTGGTCGGTCTTCACGATAGTTGCCGCGACTGTTGTCGCGCTGATGTCATCGTCTGTCACGGGACAGGTGTCGTGTACTGCGCCCGTGGCATTTGCCGCGACAGCAGTCATGAGCATCACCATGGATGCAAGGCTGGAGTTGTGTAGTGATATACGCATTTCTGGGAATTGATTGGGTTTGTAATACATTATTATAATGCTGGCAGAAGCCTGCAATAAAGCCTGCTTGCCGCGGCTTGTTCTTGCGTCTGCAAAATTACACAAACGACATACCTTGCACAATACCCAAATATAATGAACAGAAGACGGTGTCTTAGGGGACAAAACGGGACTGCATACCATAAAAAAGCCATTCAAAAAGATTTTTTAGAACCTTTTGAATGGCTATGTGCCTGCATCTTGCTACGTGTGCAACCGATGTGGCACGGCAAAGAAACGGTAAATCACGAC
>CAMGFM010000078.1 GCA_946055365.1 uncultured Prevotella sp.
ATAATATGATATGATGTGGAGAGTATGTAAATGACAGGCACGGACGTGGCTGTGGCTGGCGTGAAATACAGGCTGACAGGTGACGTGACAGGCTTTGTGGATGCCGCGTGGCAGTAGGCTGGTGTCGTGGGCTGGCTGTAAAAGCGGCATGAGGCTGACGGATGGAGCGACGGTGGCGTGGCTGATGTGCCGCGTGGCTGCCTACATTCATGATGGCGCAAGCCATAGCCTTGGCTGTGGATTTTTATAAACGGAAAAAGATAAGGAGACGGTTGTCTTAAAATAAAATGACAATGAAAAAAGAATGGATAGAGAAGGGCTGCATTGACGAGCCTGTCGATGAGTCCGTAGACTTGAAAAAGGAAATAAGGCGTCTGTGCAAGGAAAAGGATGCCGTGATAATGGCACATTATTACACTGTGGACGACGTGCAGGAGGTGTCTGACTTCATAGGCGACTCTCTGGCTCTGGCACGCAAGGCTGCCGACACCAAGGCCAAGATTATTGTGATGTGCGGAGTGCATTTCATGGCGGAGACGTGCAAGCTGCTGTCGCCAGACAAGAAGGTGCTGTGTCCAGACCTCACGGCAGGCTGCTCACTTGCCGACTCCTGCCGTGCGGAAGACCTGCGGGAGTTCAAGGAGAGCCATCCCGGCTACAAGGTGGTGAGCTATGTCAACACCACGGCCGCCGTCAAGGCTCTCACTGACGTGGTGGTGACCAGCGGCAATGCCAAGAGGGTTATAGACACGTTCCCAGCCGACGAGAAAATAATCTTTGGCCCTGACTATAACCTCGGTTCTTACATCAATGCGGTGACCGGCCGTGACATGTTGTTGTGGCATGGCGGCTGCCACGTGCATGAGCGTTTTTCTGTGGCGGAGATTGTGAGGCTCAAGGAGGCTCATCCCGAGGCCGTGGTGCTGGCACATCCCGAGTGCAAGGGTCCCGTGCTTGCCGTGGCAGACGTGGTGGGCAGCACCGCTGTGCTGCTTGAGTATGCCAAGAGCCATCCCTCACATGAGTATATAGTGGCCACGGAGGCAGGCATACTCTATGAGATGCGCCGCGCGTGTCCCGACACGCTGTTCATTCCCGTGCCTCCCGAGGTGACGGAGGGCTCTGCCGGCTGCTCATGCAACGAGTGTGAGTATATGAAGAAGAACACCCTGCTCAAGATTTACAACACCCTGCGCCACGAATGGCCCGAGGTTGACGTGGATGCCGCCATCGCACGTGACGCGGTGGCTCCCATAGAGCGCATGCTCAAGCTCAGCTGACACAGGAGAGGCACGCCCTGCCACGGGGAGCTTGACTGCCCGTAGAGTGCGTGCCTCTCAATGTGTGGCAGGCATGTCCTTTTGACTGCATGTGTTGCCTGTTTGTCGTGCGGCATACAGCCCACGCTCCTGCCGTATGGATTGTTTTTCTGCCTTACGTGACATCTTGACGTGCCTTACAAGACGGTTTGACATGCCTTGCAAGACGGCTTGCTTCATCTTGCGTGACGGCTTGACGTGCCTAAAGGCTTACTTCTGTCTGTCGAGAATGAACTGTGCCGTCTGTGTCATGGCAAACGCATAGTCGCGCAGTCTGTCATAGGGTGCGCCGTTCTTGCGTGTTGGCCTGTCTGTGCCTCCTTGCGTGTCATAGAAAAACGAGGCTTGCGTCTTGTTGTTGTAGACAAGGCACCTGGCGGAGTCCCTTGCCACGATGTGGCTGTCGGCAGAATAGAACACCATGTCTCTCTTTTCCTTGGTCAGGTCTACGCCAAAGCCCTCGTAGCTGTAGCTTGCGCCGAGCAGTGAGAGCAGT
Source organism: uncultured Prevotella sp. (assembly GCA_946055365.1). Classification (GTDB taxonomy): domain Bacteria; phylum Bacteroidota; class Bacteroidia; order Bacteroidales; family Bacteroidaceae; genus Prevotella. The sequence goes on from CAMGFM010000078.1 coordinate 1,816, forward strand.
GTGGGCATGATGTCCACCTGCTGTGCGAGCGCGGAAGTCCTGCCCTGTGGCACTCCGGGGCCGCAGATGACGAGCGGTATGTGGTTGTAGGACTCGGGAAGCTCGCCGCCCACCTTGCCGACAATCTTGCCGTGGTCGGCGACTATCACATATATGGTGTTGTCGTGCCATGGCTGCTGTCTTGCCTGCGCAAGGAAGCGGCCCAGAGCCCAGTCGGCATATTCCACAATCTGCGTTTCGGGCGCGTCAGACTTGGGCTTGAAGAACGCAGGCACCCTGTAGGGCGGATGATTGCTCACCGTGAGTATCGTGGCAAGGAACGGCACGCCGCTCTTTGCCCTGTCGCTGATGGTGCGGAGGCCATAGTCAAGGAGGAAATGGTCTGGCACGCCAAAGGCGTTGACCACTTCATCGGCAGGATAGTTCTCCTGTGAGAAAATCTCGTCATAGCCGTTGGTGGTGAAAAAGGCCTTCATGTTGTCATACTGCGCCTCGTGCGGCATGAAAAACATGTTGTGATAGCCCATTGCGTGCAGCACGGTGGGCAGGCCCTCGCGCTTTGGTGTGACAGTGCCTTTCATGAGGTTTCTGAACATCAGTGCGGGAAAGGAGTAGAGCGTGGCGGTCATGCCGTGGTTGGTGTGTATGCCTGCGCTGTAGCAACGGTCAAAGGCCATAGTGCCGCCGCTGTTGTAGAGAGAGTCGAGGGTGGGGGTGAGATGCTGCCCGTTGCCAAAGCTGTCCATGAGCCTTGCCGACATCGACTCCATCATTATCACCACTACATTATGCCGTCTTGGGGGGGGTATATGCGCCGTTTACCTGTCGTCTCAGCGGATGTATGCTGTCGCAGGGGCCCGTTATGTGCAGGCTCTGCCGCGCCTGCGCCACGGCGAGTCTGTCGTCGGCAAGGTGCAGCTGTCGGTTTTCCTTCCTCATGTCGTCAAGTGCCGAGGTGAGAAGGTTGAACATGGGGTTGATGCCGAGCTGGTTCAGGAACGGGTCGTTGCAATAATAGGCCTGCGACACCTTTATCGGGTTGTAGCCAGTCCTGCCTCTGATGCCGAAGACGCACAGTCCCGTCAGGGCGAGAGTGGCCATGAGCCTTGCCGCCACCAGCTTTCTGCCCGTGTGGTAGGGCTTGCCGCCTCCCGTGAGTCTGTCGCAGCGTCTGCGGGCGAGCGTAGCGGCATAGGCAAAGGCGGCGGTGAGCGCGGCATAGAGCAGTATATATATAATGTATGACGCTTCGCCCGTCACCATGCCTGCCGTCGTGCCTGCATAGCCAAACCATTCGAATATGGAGGAGTTGATGTTTCTGAAGAAATACTCGAAATAGGGAATGTTGGCAGCCGATGCCATGAACACTATGGCGCACATTATGCCATACCACCATGTCACAGCCCTGTGCAGGGCCGCGCTTGTACGGTCAAAGGAGGCCGCCGTGAGTGCCGTGAAGAGCGGCAGCACGGAGACATAGCACATGGTGACATTGTCAAACCACAGTCCTTTTACAAACGCTGTAAGCACGCTGGCACCCGTGTCGCCCGACATATCGTGCAGGGCGATGTACTGTGCTGTGCGGAAAAGCGAGAGGGCGGCGAGGCCGAGGGCGTGTAGCTGGGCTATCCATGCCGCCGTGATGATGAATTTTCTGTTCTTTTGCATGATGCAAATATATATAAATTTGTGCGGTTAGAATTGTATAACCCGTATTTTTTTGCCTTTATGAGTTCAAAAAACAATGGCGACGGGCTGACACCCATGATGCGCCAGTTCTATAATATAAAGAGAGAGCATCCCGACGCGCTCCTGCTGTTTCGCTGCGGCGACTTCTACGAGACCTATGCCGAAGACGCGGTGACAGCGTCCAAGACCCTGGGCATAACCCTCACTCGCCGTTCCAACGGCAAGAACAAGGAGAGTGCGGAATGTGAGATGGCAGGATTTCCATATCACGCCCTCGACTCCTATCTGCCCAAGCTGGTGCGTGCAGGTATGCGCGTGGCGATATGCGATCAGCTTGAAGACCCCAAGACCACGCGCACTCTCGTGAGGCGTGGCATCACCGAGCTTGTCACGCCTGGCGTTGCGATGAGCGACAATGTGCTAAACTACAAGGAAAACAACTTTCTTGCTGCCGTGTGCTTTGACACGGCGACGTGTGGAGTGGCGTTTCTCGACATCAGTACGGGCGAGTTTCTGGCAGGCGAGGGCACCTTTGGCTATGTGGAGAAGCTGCTTGCCTCGCTGCAACCCAAGGAGGTGCTGTATGAGCGCGGCGTTAAAAAAGACTATGAGGAGCATTTCGGCAACAAGATGTGCGTCTTTGAGCTTGACGACTGGATGATGACACCCAAGACATCGCGCCAGAGGCTGCTCAGACAGTTTGGCACGGCATCGCTCAAGGGCTTCGGCGTGGACGGCATGAAGTATGCCGTGGTGGCGGCAGGCGCGATACTGCAATACCTTGACATGACGCAGCACACGCAGACGGGCCACATCAACTCCATATCGAGGATAGACGAGGAGCGTTATGTGCGCCTTGACCGCTTCACCATCCACTCCCTCGAGCTGCTTGCCCCCATGCAGGAGGGCGGCACCTCACTGCTCGGTGTCGTCGATCGCACCGTCACCCCCATGGGCGGCCGCCAGATAAGACGCTGGATGATATTTCCCCTGCGCGACGTGTCTGCCGTCAACGAGCGTCTTGACGTTGTGGAGCATTTTTGCGGCCATCCCGACTTCCGCCAGTTCACCGACGGCCATCTCCACAGGATATGCGACATGGAGCGCATCATCTCCAAGGTGGCAGTGGGCAGGGTTTCGCCGCGCGAGGTGGTGCAGCTGCGCCTTGCCTTGCAGGCGATAGGGCCGCTCAAGTCGGCCTGCATGAGCGAGGACTGCGCCATCTTGCGGTCCATAGGCGAGCAGCTGGCTCCGCTTGACTCGCTGCGCGAGCGCATAGAGAGGGAGATACAGAGCGACCCGCCGCTGTTGGTCAACAAGGGAGGCGTGATAGCCGACGGCTACAACGACGAGCTTGACGAGCTGCGCCGCATATCCAAGGGCGGGCGCGACTATCTGCTCAAGATACAGGAGCGCGAGCAGGAGGCCACGGGCATACCCTCGCTCAAGGTGGGCTACAACAACGTGTTCGGATATTACCTTGAGGTGCGCAACACCTACCGCGACAGCGTGCCGCAGGACTGGATACGCAAGCAGACGCTCGCAAACGCGGAGCGTTACATCACACAAGAGCTTAAGGAATATGAGGAGAAAATCATGGGCGCGGACGACAAGATACTCGCCCTTGAGACAAGACTCTTCAATGAGCTTGTGGGTTACATGCAGCAATATGTGCCTCAGATACAGACCGACGCCAGTGTCATAGCGCGCATAGACTGCCTGCTGTCCTTTGCAAAGGCTGCCGTGGAGCATGGCTACGTGCGCCCCGTCGTGGCAGACGACGACGTGCTTGACATAAAGGCAGGCAGGCATCCCGTGATTGAGACACAGATGGCGATAGGGGAGTGTTATGTGCCTAATGACATCATGCTCGACACCGAAAACCAGCAGATAGCCATCATCACGGGCCCCAACATGGCGGGCAAGTCGGCGTTGCTGAGGCAGACGGCCCTCATAACGCTGCTCGCACAGACGGGTTGCTTCGTGCCTGCCGACAGTGCGCACATAGGAATGGTGGACAAGATATTCACGCGAGTGGGTGCTTCTGACAACATCTCGCTCGGCGAGTCGACGTTTATGGTGGAGATGACAGAGGCGTCAGACATTCTCAACAACGTCACGCCGCGCTCCCTCGTGCTGTTTGACGAGCTGGGCCGCGGCACGTCCACCTATGACGGCATATCCATCGCCTGGGCCATAGTGGAACACCTGCACGAGTGTCCCAAGGCACGTGCGCGCACTCTCTTTGCCACACATTATCATGAGCTCAACGAGATGGAGAAGATGTTTGGGCGCATAAAGAACTATAACGTGTCGGTGAAGGAGATGGACGGAAAGGTGATTTTCATGCGCAAACTACAGAGAGGCGGCAGCGGACACAGCTTTGGCATACACGTGGCAGAGATAGCTGGTATGCCAAAGAGCATCGTCAGGCGGGCGGAAGTGATACTGAGACAGCTGGAGGAGGACAACGCGGGTATGGGCAAGTCTTCGTCTGACAGCACCGAAGAGGGTAGGGGCGGCAGGCGCAAGGCGGCAAAGCCCGACACGAGAGCCTTGACAGGCTCGGGCAGGAACATGCAGCTCAGCTTCTTTCAGCTCGACGACCCCGTGTTGAGCCAAGTGAGAGACGAGATAATAGGGCTTGACATCAACAATCTCACGCCCATGGAGGCGTTGAACAAGCTCTTCGGGATAAAGAGAATACTTACAGGCAAGAGAGATTAGGCTTGCCGTCGGCACACTCACAGCCCCTTACTTTTTTTATGTCGGCACTCCGCGCTGCGTGAAGTGGCTCTTTGCTATGTGCAAAGTGGCGTTTTGTGCAGCGCAGAGTGCCGCTTTTTATGCGTAAGGCGGCTCTTGCTCAGGAGCAAGGTGACTTGTTGATTGCAAAGTGCCTCTTTGGCAGTCGTAAAGCGGCACTTTAGCAACAGTAAAGTGCCGTTTTACAATCATAAAGTGCCGTTTTACAATCATAAAGTGCCACTTTAGAAACAAG
>CAMGFM010000079.1 GCA_946055365.1 uncultured Prevotella sp.
TGCCCTTGAGCGGGAGGAAGTAGTTCATCATTGAGAACATACCCTTCTTCATCTCGCCGCCATACCATGTGTTGATGATTACCTGCTCTTTTGAAGTAACGTTGAACACTACGGCTGTCTCAGAGTTAAGACCAAGCTCCTTGTAGTTCTCTACCTTAGCCTTAGAAGCGTTGTAGACGATGAAATCAGGCTCAAACTCGTCAAGCTCTGCCTCTGTGGGGCGGATAAACATGTTCTTTACGAAGTGAGCCTGCCATGCCACCTCCATGATGAAGCGCACAGCCATGCGGGTGTCCTTGTTGGCGCCGCAGAAACCGTCCACCACAAAGAGTTTCTTGTTGGAAAGCTCTGCCTTGGCTATGTCTTTCACAGCAGCCCATGTGGCCTCGCTGACGGGCTTGTTGTCATTCTTATATTCCTCAGATGTCCACCACACGGTGTCGTGAGAGTTTGCGTCATCCACGATGAACTTGTCCTTGGGAGAACGGCCGGTGTAGATGCCTGTCATGACATTTACTGCGCCCAGCTCTGTGTTCTGGCCCACCTCAAAGCCCTCAAGGCCTTCCTTGGTCTCCTCTTCGAAGAGCAGCTCATACGAAGGGTTGTAGATAACCTCTGTTGTACCGGTAATACCGTAATTCTCTAAAACTGATTTTTCAAACTTTGCCATTTTTAGAAATAATATTTTAGGTGTTAAATTTTTAGAATCAACTTCCATGGCCGCGCTCTGTTCTTGCCTTGTCGGGGCCTTTGCTTCGACTGCGGCGACTTTCATTGCTTCGTTATGCTCACTGACCGTGCCTATGGACGGTCGTTTGTGGTGTCCTCCACAACCGCAAAGTTATGAAAAATAAGTAGAATAACCTCACTTATGTCACATAAAAATCGGATATTTTAACAGGTTGGCGTGTTAAAATATCCGAATTTTACCGTTGTTCATGCCTTTTGCCACATTCATATAGCAAAACTGCATGTCATGAAACGTCGTTGCAAAGGCCTATTTGCGCACTGTTTTCTTGCCGTCGTGTATGTATATGCCTCGTCCGAGCTGCGGTTTCTCGCCGAGATATGTTCCTCCGATGGTCCATACGCCCTTGTGGGCCTGTGTCGGCTGCACGTTGACAGAGCCTATGCCCGTGGCACCCTCGTTAAAGAAGTCGCGGCCGTAGGGGAAGAGGCGGTTGCCGGCAGGGTGATACAGCACATTGACCGTGCCTTTCTTGCCTGTCTTGCCGCTGAGCCCCGCCCCGCAGTTGAGGCGGTCTTCGAGAACGACGCTGTGTGTGCCGTCGCTGATGACATAGTTGCCATACTCGTCGGTGGTTATCTCGCCTGCCAGTCGCAGATAGCCAAAGAAGTCGGCTGGAGAGAGCGAGGCGATGGTGCGGTCAACGGGCGACATTGTGTCCTGATAGTCGTCCACCACGAGGTCTTGCGAGCCTGTCACGCCATACTTGCCGAGATTGGTGTCGCAATGCAGCGTGCCGCCAGTGATGGTGCTGCCTTCAGCCACGAGAGACGATATTTTGTTGCCAGCGTCATAGAGGAGTATGCCGTCCTTGCCGTCCCAGAGGAAATAGGCGTTGTTGTATATGGCCATCACCTGCGCCTTGTAGCCGTTCTCAAACACGAGATCGGTGGCGAGGCGGCGTCTCTTGAGGTCGGCGATGCTGCCTACGGTCTCGTCGGATATGATGTCCTCGGGCGTAAATGCCTCGTCGTCGGGCGAGAAGAACACTTCCTCGCAGGGCCACATATAGTTGGCTATGCTGCCTTGATAGAAAAGAGCCTTGAGTGTGCCGTGTGATGTCTCGGGTGCGCCGAGGCCCAGCGAATAGTTGTCCTCTATGGCATAGAGCATGCCGTCGTCGGTCACAAAGGTGAGCGTGGTGTTATAGAACGTGCCTGTCAGCTCATAGAGGCCGAACTTGTTGAAATTGCCGTTGCGCAGCATCTCCTTGCCGTCGGTCTTAAGATAGTTGAGAGGGCCGTTGCCGTCAATGACAGCGTCGCCGTCGAGATTATACACATCCCAGTAGCCTTTCTCCCATGTGCCTGTGAATGTGCCGCTGACATAGTCGCCCACCTTGAGAGAGTTGATGTCCCACGATGGAGTCGCGCCATAGAAGATGAACACGCCGTCCTTGCCGTCCCAGAGATACAATCCGCCCACGTTGCCGTCGCCGTCGCGCTCAAGGGCTGCCACCTGCACGGTGTTGGGTTCGAATGTCACCACAAAGTCGGCGTTGTTTTCAAGGAGCTTGATGTCTCCTATCGACTTTACTTTCTGCGCCATGACAGCCGCGGGCAGCAATATGGCAGCCACAAGTGTCAGGCAGAGGGTCTTCAGTGAATGTTTCATTTTTAATTTTACTGTTTTTGATTGTTTGACAATTGTTTGTTTTCATGTAGTCGTTGCCCGTCCAATACTGGGCCACAGCCCCTTGTTTCCTGCCTGCACGGCAGTCTGAGCGTGTCTTGCAGGCAGTCCCGGGCCTACATGTGCGCCTCCAGAGTGTGGCAAGTGGCACTTTAGGTGAGCAAAGTGCCGCTTTGCCCACTCTAAAGTGCCGCTTTTATCACGTCAAAGTGCCACTTTCTGAACAGGCACACGCCATGCGTCGCTTAGTCTTCTGCGCCTATCTCAGCACTTTCACGGCGGAGCATTTGCCCACCTTGACCATTATCGGCTGTCGTGTGGCGATGTTTATGCTGTTGCCACCCACCTTCACGGCCTCACGGTGCAGGCATCTGCCGTCCACGGTGTATATGACGATGGTCTCGCCTGCCATTGTGTCGGCATTGATGCAGATGTTATCGCCGTCGGTGCGCAGTTCGAAGTCGGGGTTTTCGCCCTTGACGTTGTTCACTGACAGCTCGGGAGCGTCAGGCTCATAGAAGAACGCCGTGTAGTAATAGGCCTGGTTTTGTACGTAGACCATGCCACAGTTGGCGAGCGTCTGCGTAGACGGGTTATACATCTGCCAGTTGCCGCCGTCGTCATATCCTGCGTCCTTGAAGCCCTGTTCCTTGAGGTTCTTGCACACATAGCTGATGACAGGTGTCTTCACGCGCTCCCACGATGCCACTATGAGGTCAGAAGCTATGAGTTCTTCATCCTCATTGAAGTAAAGGAAAGACAGCGGGAACTCAAAGTTGCCCGTAGAGAATATCTCTACGCCCTCTCTTGCCTCCTCGCTCACCTTGGGGTGCATCTTCCAATAGGTGTCGGTCATGTTGCGCTGTCCGTATGCCACCTGCTTGGCCATGGCGTTGGGCTTGTCGGTGCCCCAGTCGTTGTTGAGTCTCGGCATTGACGGGTCTACGTCGTCAGCAGCCACTGTGACGGTGAAATCTATCTCATCCAGCACATTATTCTCGTCAAATGCGTCGATGGAGCCGCCTGCCGCGCCCGAAATCCTCATCGTCACCTTGGCAGAGCCCGGAGCCACCGACTTAAAGCAGTTGCCTGCCGACTTCACAACGTCCTCGTTGTCGGACACATACTGCACTGCAAACCTGTTGAGCTGCGACACATAAGCGTCAAGAGCCTCGCCATACTGCTGTATGAACATGCGATAGTAGGCATACTGCGGCACGCTAATCTTAGAAGCCACGAGCTTGCTGCCGTTGCTTGTCTCTGCCTCGAGCGCGAGCGGCATCGGATAGCCGTCAGCCACGTTGTCGGCACGTGTCCACGGCTCTGCGCGTCCGTTGTTGAGCTGTGTGGCGAAACCGTCGGTGCGCATCTCGGCGAGCGTCATGCCCTGTGCGTCGTCGACATCCTCAAAGAGGTCGGTGCTGTAATAGCAGTTGGAGAGCCTGCAGCACGAGCCTTCGTATGCAGGAGTGATGGGATGTGCCTTGTCATAGCAGTCAACCTCACACGCGCTGTAGCAGTTGCTTATCTCAAGCGGCCCGAAGCAAGCCGGCGACACCAGTCCCAGTATGCCGCCTGCCGTCTCTGGCGACTCAAGCCTGCCAATGCTCGCGCAATCTCTGATAGTGAGGCTGCCGTCTTCCATCATGCCGACGATGCCGCCCACAATGCCGTTGTCAGAGGCCACCTTGCCAAAGTTGACGCAACGCTCCACGACGCTGTTGGTGGAGCCGCAGTTGGCGAGTATGCCAGCCGCGCCCATGCCCTTGGCGTTTACTGTTGCCCTTGACACACAGTCGGTGATGACGATGGGGTCTTCAAACGCGCCGCACACCACTCCGCCTGCATAGGCCTGCACGCGGCTGTCTATCTGCACGTTCTCGCCCACGGTGCAGTTGCTCACCGTGCCGCCCATGGCCACCGACACGATGCCTGCGGTGAGCGCGTCGGCCTGTATGTAGCTGTCGTCGAGCGTGAGGTTCTTGATATGAGCGTTCTGTATCACGCCAAAGAGAGCCACGCCTATCTTGTTTTGTCCCGTAAACTTCATTATGAGGTTGCTCACGGTGTGTCCTTCGCCGTCAAACGTGCCGCTGAAGGCCTTGACATCCGAGCCGTTGCTGCCGAAGTTGTTGCCTATGGGCAGCATGTCCTTGACACCTGCCATGTCTATGTCGGCAGTCATGCGGAAGTAAGAGCCAGAGTAGGAATAGCCTGCGGTCACCGCCTCAGACAGCTCTGCGATGTCGCCCGGCGTAGATATGATGTAGGGGTCTTCAAACGCGCCGCTGCCGCCGCTGAAGGAGTAGTCGCCCGGCTTTCTCACGCCGTTGCCCGTGAGCATCACCACCGTGCTGGCAGAGCCAGAGGTGACGGTGAGCGTGGCGTTGTGCGTGCCTGTGGATGTGGGAGCGAATGTCACGTCCACGGAGGCCGTGTTTTCGCCATCGGCAAGGTCCACTCTGGTGGTTGAGAGAGTGAAGCAGTCGCTGCCGCTTATAGACAGTGTCATTGCCTCGGAGAGGTTGTTATAGGTCAGCACGAGCGGCTTGCTTGATATCTCGCCCTTATAGGTGTCGCCCATCTTAAGCACATCCACGTCGGCATATATCACCGGCTGGTCGGGGTTTACCTCCACGGCATCGGTGATGCGCATGTCGTCGATGTTGAACGCGCCTTTGAAGCCCTGGTTCTTCCATTCAAAGGTGGCATAGTCCTCACGCACGATTCTTATGCGTGCGTTTGCCTTGTTCACCTTTGCCGAGAATGTCTGCGTCTCGTCCGACGGTGTGAACGGCTGACCCACTGTGGTCCATCTCGTGCCGCCGTCCTCGCTCACCTGCACCACCCATGAGGTTTGCGAATAGGCATGTTCGGCATATTCATGATAGGCAAACTCCACCGTGCCTATGCCTCCGGGCTTGTCTTCTGCCATCGTGAAATAAGGCATGTCGTCTGCCGAGGCCTTGCTGCCGTAGATGCGTGCAGAGCCGCTGCCGTTGGCCCAGTCATAAGTGCCGCCGTTGTTTCTCACACAATAGAGATCCCAGCTCAAACCGTTGAGCGTCACTTTCAGATGGTCGTGAAAAGAGGTGCCGATGTCGTTCTTGGCTGTCTCAAAGTCATACGACCAGTCTGCCGCCGATACCGTTTGCGGAGCGGAGAGCATGACTGCCGCCGCAAATGCTAATACAGACTTTTTCATAGAACTAATGTTTTAGTAAGTTAATAATAGGTTTTTGAAAATTTAAGTTAATCAATGAGAGCCGTGCCTGTGGCTCTCCACAAGACTTGTTGTGTACATTATATATTATATAGTGTCATTGCCGTATATCGCGCGCCGCCGCTGCCGTCACAAGGTGTCGCCTCACGCCCGAGTGAGGCTCCTGCCGGCGGCATCGTGGCTCACGGTTTTTATGAAAGTGCCTCTTTACACGGGCGAAAGTGGCTCTTGCGAGTCTTGAAGTGCCGCTTTTCACGGTCAAAAGTGGCTATTGGGATGCTCCACACTGTCTCCGCGTCCTTCCCTGTCTCCGCCCTGCCCTTACGGCGGGCCGCTATCGCCCGTGGCGGGCGGTCATTGCAGCTTTCTCACGCCGAGCCTCGCCTCCACCACGTTGACCACATAGTCGCCAAGTTTCTCACACTCGCCTACGATGTCCATATACATCGTGCCTATGGCATAGGTGTACTTGCGTTCATTGATGTCCTTGATGTTCTGTGTGCGCAGTTGGTTGCGGTAGTTGTTGATTTCGTTCTCCACATAAAACGAGCGGTGAGCCTCGGCAGCGTCCTTTCGCTTGCCGAGCATGAGCGTCATCTGCTCAAGAGAGTCGTCCACGAGTTCCATCATCTGGTGCAGGTGTTCATATTGCTGCTCCGTGAAGTCGTCCTTGCCCTTTGTCTTGCGCATTATGGTGCGCGCTATGTTATAGCAACTGTCGCCTATGGACTCTATCTCGCTTATCTCCCTCATCATAGACCTGATGTTGGCCTTGGTGTCATCAGACAAATGTGCATCGCTCACGCTACTCAGATAGTTGGCAATCTCTATTTCCATGTTGTCAGAGATGTTTTCATACTTCTCTATCCTCT
>CAMGFM010000080.1 GCA_946055365.1 uncultured Prevotella sp.
GTAGAAGTTCTGAACCATGGAGTATATCTCCTTAACGGCAAAGAGATTGCCAAAGAATATCAGGGCGTGACTCCTGATGAGGGCCGTGAGAATACTATCACTTACGGCATACTGCGCTCACACGACGTGGACGGCGGCAAGGGCAAAAAGATGCACATACGCTTTGACGCAATGATGTCGCACGACATCACTTACGTAGGCATCATACAGACGGCAAGGGCAAGCGGCCTCGAGACGTTCCCTCTGCCTTATGCCATGACTAATTGCCACAACTCTCTCTGCGCCGTGGGAGGCACAATCAACGAGGACGACCACGTGTTTGGACTCTCCGCCGCCAAGAAGTATGGTGGCATATACGTGCCTGCCAATCAGGCTGTCATACACCAGTATGCAAGAGAGATGATGGTGAAGTGTAGCAACATGATACTCGGCAGTGACTCACACACACGCTATGGCTCGCTCGGCAATATGGGCGTGGGCGAGGGCGGCGGCGAGCTTGTGAAGCAGCTGCTGCGCAACACATGGGACATCAACGCTCCCGAGGTGGTGCTGGTGTGGCTCGAGGGCAAGCCGCGCAAGGGCGTGGGCCCGCACGACGTGGCCATATCACTCGTAAAGGCCACATTTGAGAGCGGATGTGTGAAAAACAAGGTGCTGGAGTTTGCCGGCCCTGGCGTGGCAAGCCTTCCCATCGACTTCCGCAACGGCATAGACATCATGACTACGGAAACCACGTGTCTCAGCAGTATATGGGTGACCGACGAGGAAGTGCGCAAGCATTACGAACTCCACAACCGTCCGCAGGACTATCGTGAGTTGCAGCCCGGCAAGGTGGCATATTATGACATGATGATACGTGTGGACCTCTCAAAGCAGGAGTCGATGATAGCGTTGCCGTTCCACCCGTCAAACGCATACACCATACACGAGTTGCAGGCCAACCCCGTGGAGATACTGGCAAAGATAGAGGAAGACGCAAAGAAGCGTTTTGGCGACAAGGTGGATGTGCATCTCACCGACAAGGTGCGTGACGGCAAGGTATATGCCGACCAGGGCATCATTGCAGGCTGCTCGGGAGGCACCTATGACAACCTCAGCGAGGCTGCCGCCATACTTGCTGGCAAGAGCATTGGCAACGACTATTTCACGGCATCGGTTTATCCGCAGTCTGTGCCTGTGTCTATGGCCGTGACACGCAATGGCATCGCCGCCGAGCTGCTTGAGGCTGGCGTTACCATCAAGCCCGCCTTCTGCGGACCGTGCTTCGGTGCTGGCGACGTGCCGTCAAACAACGGCCTGAGCATACGCCACACCACACGCAACTTCCCCAACCGTGAGGGTTCAAAGCCCGGACAGGGACAGCTGTCGCTCGTGGCTCTCATGGACGCGCGCTCCATCGCCGCAACGGCTGCCAATGGAGGTGTCATCACTGCCGCTACCGACATTGAATATACCGACGAGCATAAGCCCTACTTCTATGCCGACAAGATATACAGCCGCAGAGTATATAACGGATATGGCAATCCGCATCCCGAGGAGCCGCTCAAGTATGGTCCCAATATCAAGGACTGGCCCGAGATGTATCCGCTTGAGGAAAACATGCTGCTCGAGTTGGCTGCCGTAATACACGACCCCGTGACCACTACTGACGAGCTTATACCCTCGGGAGAGACCAGCAGCTACCGCTCTAATCCGCTCAAGCTCTCAGAGTTTGCCCTCTCAAGGCGCGTGCCAGAGTATGTTGGCCTGAGCAAGGACATACAAGCTCAGGACAAGGAACGCAGGCAGGGACACGTGTCTGACAACATTGCCGAGGCTCTTGCCAAGGTTGGCGCAAAGGCAGAGAACACATCCTTTGGCTCATGCGTGTTTGCCAACCGCCCAGGTGACGGCTCGGCAAGAGAGCAGGCCGCTTCCTGCCAGAAAGTGTTGGGCGGCGATGCCAACATCTGCTATGAATATGCCACAAAACGCTACCGCTCAAACTGCATCAACTGGGGTATTGTGCCTTTCACCATAAGCAAGGACACTCCGTTTGACTTCAAGCCGGGCGACAAGGTGTTTGTGCCGGGTCTCAGGGCCGCATTGCTTGCAGGCAAGGAGGAGATAGACGCCAAGGTGATAGCCGAGGACGGAGTGCATGACCTGCACCTGCTGTTCCAGAACCTCACCGACAACGAGCGCAACATACTTGCCGACGGCTGTCTGATGAACTTCTACAAGAACAGAATATAAGCCTGCTGACACAACAGTATGGCACAGGCCTCTAAAAGGAATACATACATATATAATATTAATGACACCATACATATCATTACAGACATTATGATACAGAAAATACAGATGACCACTCCCATAGTGGAGATGGACGGCGACGAGATGACCCGCATACTGTGGAAGATGATAAAGGACGAGCTTATATTGCCTTTCGTCGACCTGAAAACAGAGTATTATGACCTCGGACTCGTGAAGAGAGACGAGACCGCAGACCAGATTACAAAGGACGCGGCTGAGGCTACAAAGCGTCTTGGTGTGGCTGTGAAGTGTGCCACTATCACTCCCAACCACCAACGCATGGACGAATACAAGCTCCATGAGATGTGGAAGAGTCCCAATGGCACCATACGCTCCATACTCGACGGCACCGTGTTCCGCACACCCATCACTATACCGAGCATACATCCCGCAGTGAAGAACTGGAAGCTGCCCATTACCATCGCGCGTCACGCCTATGGCGACGTATATAAGAGCGTGGAGATAAGGGCAGGCGAGCCTGGAGTGGCTAAGCTGGTGTTTGACGGTGAGAACGGCGCACACGAGGAAGTGGTGGTACACAACTTCAAGGGTGCGGGCGTGCTTCAGGCCATGCACAACACCGACAAGAGCATACGCTCGTTTGCACACTCATGCTTCAAGTTCGCTCTCGACACCAACCAGAGCCTCTGGTTCTCCACCAAGGACACTATTTCCAAGAAATATGACGCACAGTTCAAAATCATATTCTACGAGGTGTTTGAGGAATACAAGGAGGAGTTTGAGAAACGTGGCCTTGAGTTCTTCTACACCCTCATCGACGATGCCGTGGCACGCGTGATACGCTCCAAGGGCGGCTTCATCTGGGCTTGCAAGAACTATGACGGCGACGTGATGTCAGACATGGTAAGCACCGCATTCGGCTCTCTCGCCATGATGACCTCTGTGCTTGTCAGCCCTGACGGCAAGTATGAGTATGAGGCGGCACACGGCACCGTGACACGCCACTACTATAAGTATCTCAAGGGCGAAGACACGTCAACCAACCCCATGGCCACCATCTTCGCATGGACAGGAGCGTTGCGCAAGAGGGGCGAGATGGACGGCATAGCCGCTCTCTCCGCTTTTGCCGACAAGCTCGAGGAGGCTTGCTTTGACACTCTCAATGAGGGCATTGCCACAAAGGATCTCGTGGGACTCATGGAGGGCGTGGAGGCAAAGGCTGTCAACTCGGCAGGCTTCATCGCCGCAATACGCGAGAGACTCGAGAAGAAGCTCGCATAACAGTGTGGAAAACTTGAAATGACCCGGAGTGCATCGTCCGGGCATCTTACGGGGAGGCTGTGTCAGGACTTTGTGTCTTTGACGCAGCCTCCAAGATGTATTAATGTGGCAGGTGTGCAGGGCCTGATAGACAGGCAGGCATGGCATGGCGTGATGTCTTTGGGCGTGTCATGACACCTGCGATGAAAAACCGTGAAAAATAAAAGAGCATGAGTATAGTAAGTATCATAAAGAAGTGGACTCTCCCCGCAAGCATTCTCATAGGTGTGCTGGGCTATCTGTTCTTTGCGCTCGTTCCCGCGCTTGACTCGTTTGCCAGACTTATGGACCCTGTGTTTGCGCAGCTGCTCCCGTTGTTCATGTTCAGCGTGCTGTTCGTGACATTCTGCAAGGTAGACTTCCGCAGGATGCGTCCCGTGAGATGGCATCTGTGGATAGCGTTGTCGCAGATGGCGTGCGTGTGCGCGGTGATGTTGCTGATAATAGGCGGCAGGCTGGAGGGCAGGGCACTGGTGTTGGCAGAGTCGATGCTGACATGTGTCATCTGTCCGTGTGCGAGTGCCGCTCCGGTGGTGACGCAGAAGCTCGGCGGCAACCTTGAGGAGATGACCACATACACCTTTATGAGCAATTTCATGACGGCACTTGCCGTGCCGCTGTGCTTCCCGATGCTGGGAGAGCATTGCGACATGCAGTTTGTCGCGGCCTTCACGCTGATACTCTACAAAGTGTGTGCCATACTTGTGCTGCCGATGCTGCTGGCCCATGTGGTCAAGCGTTATATGCCAGGGCTGTGCAGGAGAATAACGGGAGTGAAAGACCTCAGCTTCTATCTGTGGGGCTGCTCGCTGGTGATAGTGTCTGGCACCACGATGAAGAACATCCTCAACGCCAGTGCCTCGGTGGGTTTCCTGATAGTGATAGCCGCCTCTGCCTTGGTGCTGTGCCTCTTGCAGTTTGTCTGTGGACGCATGATAGGACGGCGTTTCGGCGAAAAGGTAAATGCAGGGCAGGCTTTCGGGCAGAAGAACACCACCTTTGCTATCTGGATGGCCTGTGCCTATCTCACGCCGCTGTCTTCTGTTGGCCCGGGATGCTACATTCTGTGGCAGAACATCATCAACAGCTGGGAGATATGGGGCGCGCAGAGAAAAAAGTGAGGCACAAGCACACCGCTCTGATTGCCGCATACACGCCTACGGGGCATGACTGCATCGTGCGCAGTCATGCCCCCGTGGGCGTATTGTCATCTATGTGCCTATATGCAGGCACAGAAGCACGGCGCAAGGTCACATTGCCCGTCAAGAATCTCTCCCGTCGTCGGGTCTGTCGCCGTCATTGTGTCCAGGCATGAAGAAATGATCCACCATCGCGCCTATGCAATAGCATGCAAATATGGCGAAGATGATGCCCAGAGGATAGTCGCCGCGCAGATAGAACTTCACCGCAAGGGCGGCGGTGGCTATGAGAAAAAACAGAGACATGAGAAATCTCGGGGTGAGAAAACGCTGACGGTGCTTCATGATGTGACGGCTGGTGATGCGGATGTATTTATTAGTGATGTGAGTGTATCTATATATGTGTAAGGACACGGTGGGGTGGAAGAACGCCTCCCTACGCAGGCATGGCGGAGTGTGTGCATGCACGTCTCCGTGAGGCTCGTCTGTGCCACATGGTGACGCTGGCGTGAAGTTGTAGGGGCGTTGCCCTTTGGCGCAATATTGGCAGTGTGCCATAATGGCGTGTCGCAGTGTGGCACGACTGTGGCACGCCTGCCGTGGAGACTGCTGCAAAATTACAAATAAAAGCCGAGACAGGAGATGGCGAACTCGCTTTTTAAAAACATAAAAAGGCACAAAAGCCAAAATATGTGCAGCAAAATTTGTAGAACAATATTATTTTGCTACCTTTGCAGATAATATGCGCCTTGCTGACAGGCGCGTGAGCATGTGTCATACGCAAACAAACATCAATAATAAACCTAAACAGATAATAAAATGGAAGAAAACAAGAACCCTCAGCAGGGCTTTCAGATTGAGTTGAAGCCCGAAATCGGTGTGGGCGTTTACGCAAACCTCGCACTCATCACACACTCTACATCTGACTTCATCCTTGATTTCGCGTGTCTGCTGCCCGGTATGGGACAGCCGCAGGTGCGTAGCCGTGTGGTAATGGCACCCGAGCATGCAAAGCGTCTGCTCCAGGCCCTTCAGGAGAACGTCTACAAGTATGAGCAGAACTTCGGCAAGATCGTCATCCCCAACCAGCCGGAGCGCACTGCCACTCCGTTTGGCACAGGCAAGATTGAGGCTTGACAGGAACGAGGCAATAACAGTAGCATATAGCGACAGTCTTGAAGACACGGGGCATGATGCCCGACAGGCTTCAAGACTGTCTTTTTTTTGCGTGGATGCTGGCGACAGGAACAGGCTGTCGTCAAGGCGTGAAGTGACGATGACATGTGTGTGACACGCCACATGCCATGAGCACAGGTGGCATGACCGCAAGGCGTGAGAGAGGCTTCATGCGGCGCAGGCGGCGAGAGCGTGTCAGCAAAGTGGCACTTTGAGATGCAAAAAGCGGCATTATACATAGCGCAAAGTGCCGCTTGGCACAGGCGAAGTGCCACTTCTCCGCAGTGTCTGCGCGGCAGGCCGTCGTGGAATGTGGGGCTTGAAACAGAGTTGTGTGCTTTTGTCTAAAATGAAAATAACG
>CAMGFM010000081.1 GCA_946055365.1 uncultured Prevotella sp.
GCGACCCCAACCTTGGCAAGGTTGTGCTCTACCAACTGAGCTATTGCCGCATAACACGTCTTTACGAGGTGCAAAGGTAGTAAAAAAACATGCAACCGCCAAACTTTTTGCTCTAAAATAAGAACCGTCGGGCATCTGAAGGGACAAAAGTGTCTCTGTCAGGCGTGATAGACAAGGGTGAGCAACTCGTCTGTGCTGTATGGACGCTGCCTGCCGTGCCTCAGAATGTGGCACTTTGGCTGTCAGAAAGTGGCACTTTTGCATGGTGAAAATGCCTCTCTGCAATCGTAAAGTGCCACTTGCGGCACGTGGCTTTGCCGTGTGCGCCTCTTTGTGTTGGGCATAATGTGAGCTGTCTGGCAGGAAAGAGAGACGGGGAGGCCGCGTCTCGCCACTTCAAAATGACGTGCGGGCGTAGTCATGAACGGTGATGTCCCATGTGTCAGGGCATAAAAAGAGCCGACACGCTTGGCGTGCCGGCTTATAGATAGTGTGATTATGTCGTTGCAGTCATACTGCTATAACACACAGTGTCAGTCGATGTCGTTGTTGTGGTCGAGACTGTCGTTGAAGTCACGCGGTTCGCGATGCTCAAAGCGGCGGTGTCCGTCGCGTCTCTCGCCACGCTCCGGGCGAGGACGGCGTTCACCACGCTCGGGGCGCGGACGACGCTCACGCTCAACAAATCCTTCAGGTTTCGGCATAAGCACTCTGTGCGAGAGCTTGTACTTTCCAGTCTTGGGATCTATCTCCATGAGCTTCACCTTTATCTTGTCTCCCTCCTTGATACCAGCCTCTTCCACAGTCTCGAGTCTCTTCCAGTCAATCTCAGAGATGTGCAGCAGACCGTCCTTGCCGGGCAGTATCTCCACGAAGCAGCCGTATGGCATCACGCTGCGCACTGTTCCGTCGTAGATCTCGCCCACCTCGGGTATGGCAACGATGGCCTTGATCTTGCCGAGGGCGGCATCGATGCTCTCCTTGTTGGGTGCAGACACCTGAACCTTGCCCACGCCGTCAACCTCGTCGATGGTGATGGTTGCGCCAGTGTCTTCCTGCATCTGCTGTATAATCTTTCCGCCGGGGCCAATGACAGCACCGATGAACTCCTTGGGTATCTCAATCTGCACGATGCGCGGTACCTGCGGCTTGAGTTCGGCGCGCGGCTCGGAGATGGTCTCCTCGATGCAGTTGAGTATGTGTTCGCGTCCTGCCTTTGCCTGCATGAGAGCCTTCTCGAGTATCTCAAAGCTGAGGCCGTCGCACTTGATGTCCATCTGTGTGGCGGTAAGACCGTCGCGTGTGCCAGTTGTCTTGAAGTCCATGTCGCCGAGGTGGTCCTCATCGCCGAGGATGTCGCTAAGCACGGCATACTTGTCTTCGCCGGGGTTCTTGATGAGACCCATTGCAATGCCGCTCACGGGCTTCTTCATAGGCACTCCGGCATCCATGAGCGCGAGTGTGCCTGCGCAAACTGTGGCCATGGAAGATGAGCCGTTGGACTCGAGTATCTGGCTCACGAGGCGCACGGTGTAGGGATAGTCAGTTGGTATCTGTCCCTTGAGTCCTCGCCATGCGAGATGTCCGTGTCCTATCTCACGGCGGCCCACTCCGCGCTGTGCCTTAGCCTCTCCGGTGCAGAAAGGCGGGAAGTTATAGTGGAGGAGGAAACGCTGGTAGCCTTTTTCCAGCACGTCGTCCACGAGTTTCTCGTCCATTTTGGTGCCGAGAGTGCAGGTTGAGAGGCTCTGAGTCTCGCCTCGTGTGAATATTGCGCTGCCGTGGGGCATTGGGAGCGGCGATACCTCGCACCAGATGGGGCGTATCTCGTCGGTTCTGCGTCCGTCAAGACGCTTGCCCTCATCGAGGATGCAGCGGCGCATGGAGTCGCGCATCACGTCGGCGTAGTAGCGTGTCATCTCGGCGTGCTTTTCCTCGAGCTCCTCTGCTGTCAGCTCTGCGTGAGCAGCGTCGTAGGCCTCCTGAAAGTCTGTGAATATCTTGTCAAAAGCCTCCTCGCGCGATTTCTTGTCGTGGTCGCCTGCCTGTGCTATGGCATAGCACTTGTCGTAGGTCTCCTTGCGGATCTGCTCGCGCAGCTCTTCGTCGTTGACCTCGTGGCAGTATTCGCGCTTCACGTCCTTGCCCAGCTCCTTAGACAGCTCCACCTGAAGCTCGCACATGGGCTTGATGGCAGCCATGGCGGCCTTGAGCGCGCCAATCATGTCCTGCTCGGACACCTCTTTCATCTCTCCCTCCACCATCATGATGTTTTCGGCAGACGCGCCCACCATGATGTCCATGTCGGCGTCCTTCATCTGCTCGAATGTGGGGTCTATGACATATTCGCCGCCAATGCGTGCGACGCGCACTTCGGAGATGGGACACTCAAAGGGAATATCTGAACAAGCCAAAGCGGCTGATGCTGCAAATCCTGCGAGAGCGTCAGGCTGGTCAACGCCGTCTGCGCTGAGGAGCATGACGTTCACATACACCTCTGCGTGATAGTTTGACGGGAACAAAGGACGCAGCACGCGGTCTACAAGACGTGACGTGAGTATCTCGTTGTCGCCTGACTTGCCCTCACGCTTGGTGAAACCGCCAGGGAAGCGTCCGGCTGCCGAATACTGTTCTTTGTAATCTACCTGCAAAGGCATGAAATCTGTTCCGGGAACTGCATCTTTTGCGGCACAAACAGTGGCGAGAAGTACGGTGTTGCCCATACGCAGTACAACACTTCCGTCGGTCTGCTTTGCCACTTTCCCGGTTTCAATGCTGATGGTTCTGCCATCGGGCAATGAAACTGTTTTTGTAATTACGTTCATCGAAAATTTTATATCGTCAAAAATAAATTAAAGTCGGGCAAAGTTAAAAATTTTCAGATGAATAAACGAACATTTGTGTGTTTATTTTGATTTTTTAAATGGAATGACATGCGTTTGCCTCCAAAAGGCGTGCCAATGGCTGTTTTTCAGTGCGCGCTCCTTTTGTGCGGGTGTGCCGCTAAGTAAGGAGACAGGCGTGTCTTGTAGGCACTGGCGGTCGCTATAAAAACGGTGGCTGACGCAATTTGTGCGGACAAGTCACGTTATACTAAAAAGACAATACAAATAAAAAAGCAGAAAAATGAAGATTGTAAATGCCTCGGTGGTGCATGTAGATGCGATAACGCGTCTCATCATGACTGCCATGACCGATGATTGTTGCCGCAATCTTGCGGGTCCGCGCCATTCGCTTGACGACTTTCGCCGTGTGATGCGCTCTCTTGTGATGATGGACTGCTCCCAATACAGTTATCTCAACGCCATGGTTGCCCTTGACGATGAGGCTGAGGGCTTTGATGCCGCCGTCTGTGACATCAGCCATGCCCCCGTGGCAGGAGTCATCGTGGGCTATGACGGCGGTGAGCTGCACCGTCTGCGCAGGAAGTTTCAGGAAGCCGCCCTCCAGCACTTCCAGATGGACTACACAAATATGGACGACGAGACGCGTGCGGGCGAGTTCTACATCGACTCGCTTGCCGTAGAGCCTGCCTACAGGCGGCGCGGCATAGCCAAAGGCCTGCTTGCCGCCATGACAGAGCGCGCCCGTTCTTTGGGATTGCCTGCCGCCCTGCTCGTAGACAAGGGCAATCCCTCGGCAGAGCGTCTCTATCGCTCCGTGGGTTTCCGCTATGTGGGCGACGCGGTGTGGGGCGGCCACGAGATGCGCCGCATGTTGTGTGACGGAGAGGGCGGCAGCGTCAGCGATACCACTGCTCTGCCATAGCCACGATGCTTGTGGGTATGAGCGCGCTCACGTCCTCGCCCCTTTTTATCATGTCGCGCACCATGGTACTGCTCACGTTGTAGAGTCCCGTGTCCATGAGTCTCACGTTGGGAGGCAGCTGCGCGGTGTCTATGGTGCAGCCTTCACGGGGATATATGGCAATGTCATAATTGGCGATTATGTCCTCGTGATGCGCCCAACGGTCAAACACCATCCAGTTGTCGGCACCTATGAGCAGCGTAAACACCCTTTCGGGCCATTCTTGCGAGAGGTGTCGCAGCGTGTTCCACATGTATGAGGGGCGTGGCAGTGCAAACTCGCAGTCAGAAGCCGCGAGTCGTGCGTGGCCTTTGAGCGCGACTCGTGTCATGTGCAGCCTCTTGGAGTCGTCAAGAAGCCCGTCTGCCTGCTTGAGAGGGTTGTGTGGCGACACCACAAACCACACTTCGTCAAGCCCGGCAAGGGAGAGTATCTTGTCGGCTATGGCTATGTGGCCGTTGTGTATGGGGTTGAATGAGCCTCCGTAGATGCCCGTTCTTATCTTACTGTCCATTTTTGGCTATATTGCGGTTGGGTTGTAGGGCGGTGCGGTGACCGTGTGGAGTGTCGTAAGAGGCGCGTGGCTGGCGTGGCCTTGGCATACTTGTTGCCCTGGCGTGTATATGCGCCCTGCAAAAGTGGCACTTGGCGGCGATAGAGTGGCACTTTGGTGTGCGCAAAGTGCCACTTTAGATGGCGCAAAGTGCCACTTCTCATTTTGCCAGAAACTCCCTTATGGTTTTGAGAGTCTCCTCCACGGCGGTGTCAAGCGTGTCGTTCACGATGATTTTGTCAAACTTTGGCGCGAAAGTCAGTTCAAACTCCGCCCTTGCTATGCGCTTTTCTATCACCTCGGGAGCGTCAGTGCCTCGTCCCGTGAGCCTCCTGCGCAGCTCCTCCACCGATGGCGGCTGTATGAAGATGCTGAGTGCGCGGTCGCCGTAGAAGCCTTTGATGTTGCATCCGCCCTTTACGTCAACGTCAAAGATGACGTTGTCGCCCTGCGCCGACTGCTTTTCCACCTGCGCCTTGAGCGTGCCGTAGAAGCAGTCTTGGTAGACCTCCTCATATTCGAGGAACTCGCCGCCCTCTATGCGTCTCTTAAACTCTTCGGGAGTGAGGAAGAAATATTCCACGCCGTTCTGCTCCTTGCCACGGGGATCCCTGCTCGTGCATGAGATGGAGAAAGCCAGCCTCAGATCCTCGTGTTTCATCAGCTCGCCTATGATGGTGCTTTTGCCGCTGCCGCTTGGCGCGGAGAAAATTATGAGTTTGCCCATTGTCGTCGTGTGTTTTTATTGCGGCAGGGCGGTCTGTCTGCACGTCGCGGGCGCGGCTCTTGTGCCGTGTCTCGGTCGCTTGTGCCGTGTCATGCCGTCCTGCCGTGATGGTTATGTGTGTTTAGGTATATTCTAAAAAAGAGAGTTCGTGATTCTAAAAAAGGAAGTTCGTGCCTGCGCCACAGCCGTCCCGTGTGTGAGGGATTGGCTTTGGGCGAGGCGTGTCACAGCGCGTTGAGCACCTGTTCCTTTATCTGCTCAAGCTCGTCTTTCATTTTCACCACAATATTCTGCATCTCGGCGTTGTTGCTCTTCGATCCCGTGGTGTTAATCTCCCGTCCCATTTCCTGTGCGATGAAGCCCAGCTTCTTGCCTTGCCCCGGGGCTTCGCCGATGGTGGCCCTGAAATAGCTGAGGTGGTTGGCAAGCCTCTGCTTCTCCTCGCTTATGTCGAGTTTTTCGATGTAATAGATCAGCTCCTGCTCCAGTCTGTTGCTGTCATATTCCACGTCGGGTATGGCCTTCAGCCCCTCCACTATGCGGTTTCTGATTTTTTCCACCCTCTGTCGCTCATACTGCTCTATGCTCGTCATGAGCTTTTCGATGTTGTCGGCCTTTTCGAGGAATTTCTTTTCCAGAGCCTTGCCCTCCTGCGTGCGGAAAGCCACGAGATCGTCAACGGCTTGGTTGATGCCGCCGCTCACTTCCTCCCATTCAAGGTCGTCCAGCTCCTCGGTGTCGGGCTTTCCCGTCACGTCGGGCATCCTCATGAGCGTGGCAAACCAGTCCTGCGGCAGGGGTATGCCACATCTTTCTGACAGCATACGCATCTGTTGGCAGTATTTCTCTGCCACCGCCACGTTGATGCTGACCCCATCCTCGACGGCCTCTTTCTCCACCCACAGCGAGAAGTCCACCTTGCCTCTTTGCAACTTGTGCTGTATGAGCTGCCTGACCTCCAGTTCCTTTTCTCTGTATGCGGGGGCTATTCGTGTGGAAATGTCGAGCGACTTGCTGTTGAGCGACTTTATCTCAATGTTAATCTTCTTGCCTTTGTATGTCACGACATGTTTGCCGTAACCGGTCATGGATTGTATCATAAAAATAGT
>CAMGFM010000082.1 GCA_946055365.1 uncultured Prevotella sp.
TTAGCTGTTGTAAAAACATGTTATCATGTTCTGTATGCAAAAATACATTTTATTTTTGACACACACAAACGAAACACAGCTTATCTTTTACTAAAATTAAATACATCCTACACACATCCACCTATTTCTGTCTGTTTGTACGCCTGCGCTATCCTGCACGGAACTGCCCACAACTCTGGCAACAAGGACACGTCACTACAGCCAAAATATCCATTTACAGCCACTGAACACATTTTGCCTGGCGCACAAACGACATGAGTTGACCAAGAAAACGACACTTGACACTCACAAAGTGTCACTTGACAAACGTAAAGAGGCACTTCACCATGCGCAAAGTGCCTCTCTAAAGACATGACAGTCCTTTGCATGAAAGACAATGCGGCATATTGACAACAAAAACAGGCACACTTGTTTTGTTTTGTCCGAGGTTTGCACTAACTTTGCACATGATATGCACACAAGGAAGCGACAACCACTCCCCACGGGTGCAGCATCCTTTTCACACCCACATACAATCATGAACAACGATACATCAACTCTCTTAGGCAAGATACAATACCCGTGCGACCTGCGCCGCCTTGGCGTGGAACAGCTGCCGCAACTGTGCGCCGAACTGCGCGAGGATATCGTGCAGGAAGTGTCGGTCAACCCCGGCCACTTCGCGTCATCGCTCGGCGCACTGGAGATAACGGTGGCCCTGCACTATGTGTTTGACACCCCAAACGACCGCATAGTGTGGGACGTGGGACATCAGGCCTATGCCCACAAGATACTCACGGGACGCAAAGACAAGTTCTGCACCAACCGAAAGCTCGGTGGCATAAGGCCGTTTCCAAGCCCGGAGGAGAGCGAATATGACACCTTTACCTGCGGACACGCCTCCAACTCCATATCAGCGGCACTCGGCATGGCCGTGGCGGCACACAAGACCGGCAACAGCCAACGCAAAGTCGTGGCAGTGATTGGTGACGGAGCCATGTCGGGAGGACTCGCCTTTGAAGGGCTCAACAACGTGTCATCATCGCCCAATGACCTGCTCATAATACTCAACGACAACGACATGAGCATCGACCATGCCGTCGGGGGTATGGAGAAATATCTGCTGCATCTCAACACTACCGCCACCTATAACAACTATCGGCAGAAGGCCGCACAGTGGCTCAAATCACGGGGATACCTCAACGACAACCGCCGCAAAGGCATCATAAGGCTCAACAACGCGCTCAAGGCGGTGCTGGCACACCAGCAGAATATCTTTGAGGGCATGAACATACGCTACTTTGGCCCATTTGACGGCAACAACGTGACCGAACTCGTGCGCATACTCAGACAAATCAAGGACATGAGCGGCCCGCGACTGCTGCATCTGCACACCGTAAAGGGCAAAGGCTACAAGCCAGCGGAGGAACACCCCAAAGTGTGGCACGCCCCGGGACGCTTTGACCCGCTCACGGGCGAACGACTCACCGACAACGGCAAGGACTTGCCGCTGCGCTATCAGGACGTGTTCGGCGAAACGCTGCTTGAACTGGCACGCGCCAACTCACGCATCGTGGGAGTGACTCCCGCCATGCCCTCGGGATGCTCCATGGACATCATGATGAAGCAGATGCCCGAGCGAGTGTTTGACGTGGGCATAGCCGAAGGACACGCCGCCACATTCTCAGGCGGCATGGCAAAGGACGGGCTGCAGCCTTTCTGCAACATATACAGCGCGTTTGCACAGAGAGCCTACGACAACATCATACACGACGTGGCTCTGCCGCGCCTGCCCGTGGTGTTCTGCCTCGACCGTGCAGGACTCGTAGGCGAAGACGGGCCCACTCACCACGGCACGCTTGACATCGCCGCCCTGCGAGCAGTGCCTAACATCACCCTCGCATCGCCCATGGACGAACACGAACTGAGGCATCTCATGTACACGGCACAGCTGCCGGGCAAAGGCACATTCGTCATACGCTATCCCAGAGGGCGAGGTGTCATAGGCAAGGAATGGAGATGTCCGTTCAAGGAAATCACCGTGGGCAAGGCACGATGCCTGTCGGAGGGCAGCGACATAGCCCTATTGAGCTACGGGCCCATCGGCAATGACGTGCAGACCGCCATCAAGGCACTGCACGACGAGGGACACGACATAAGCGTGGCTCACTATGACATGCGTTTCTGCAAGCCGCTTGACACAGAGCTGCTCGCCGACATAGCCAAGAGGTTCACTGCCGTCATCACCATAGAGGACGCGCAACTCAGCGGCGGCTTCGGCTCTGCCATACTCGAATGGATGAGCGACAACGGAGCACAGCTGCACGTCACAAGAATGGGTCTGCCCGACCGCTTTGTGGAACACGGCACCATACAACAACTGCGCAAGCTCACGGGCATGGACATCGACTCCATCAAGCGGCGCATACTCGCAGCGTGCAAGGCATAGCCTGACGCATGAAAGGACAGCCTGCGGCACATAAAGTGCCACTTCACGCTGGCAAAGTGCCACTCCATGACCGACAAAGTGCCACTTCACGCTCATAAAGTGACACTCTACGCTCGCACAGTACTGCCACAACAAACACGCAGGCACTGCCAGCAAGACGCAAGGCACGGCACGGTATGCGCCAAGGCTCATTTCTCACATATATACATTATTATATATCGTACTCATGAAAATCATTATAGCTGGAGCCTACGCCATCGGCACGCATCTCGCACGGCTCCTGGCAAGAGAACACGATGACATCGTGGTCATAGACTCCGACGAGGAACGCCTGGGGCGCATCGGCTCAGACGTAGACCTGCTCACCATGGAAGGCTCGCTCACAAGCGTGTCGGCCCTAAAGGACGCCGGCGCGGAACACGCCGACCTTTTCATAGCCGTAACACCCGACGAGAGCCAGAACATGGCGTCATGCACCATAGCCAAGGCCCTCGGGGCAAAGAAGACGGTGGCAAAGGTGGACAACGCAGAATATATACAGCCCGAGCTGCAGGAGTTGTTCAGCCGGCTCGGCGTGTGTTCGATCATCTATCCCGAGATGCTCGCCGCAACAGACATCAACAACGGACTGAAAATGTCGTGGGTGAGACAGCGGTGGGACGTTCACGGCGGCGCGCTCGTCATGCTCGGCGTGAAGCTGCGTGAGGACTGCACACTGCTCGACCGCCCCATGAAAGACATCTGCGGCCCTGAAGACCCCTTTCACATCGTTGCCATAAAGCGAGACAGCGACACCATAATACCGAGGGGCAACGACCGGCTACAGCTCTATGACCTTGCCTACTTCATGACCACAAGACAATACATACCCTACATACGCAAGATAGTAGGCAAGGAGCATTATGTCGACGTGAAGAACGTCATGATAATGGGAGGAGGCGCAACAGCCGTGCGCACGGTCAAGACCATGCCATCATACATGGACGCGAAAATCATAGAGATAGACGAACAGAGATGCGAGAGGCTCAACACGCTGCTCGCGGAGCAAGACACGCTCGTCATCAACGGCGACGGGCGCGACCTGTCGCTTCTCATAGAAGAGGGCATCAAGAACACGCAGGCCTTTGTGGCGCTCACGGGCAACGCGGAGACCAACATACTCGCCTGTCTCACGGCCAAGCGGATGGGAGTGCGCAAGACAGTGGCAATGGTAGAGAACATCGACTACGTGAGCATGGCTGAGAGCCTCGACATAGGCACCGTCATCAACAAGAAGTCCATCGCCGCAAGCCACATCTATCAGATGATGCTCGACGCAAACGTGCGCAACGTCAGGTTCATCACCACTGCCAAGGCCGATGTGGCGGAATTCATACCCTCGGAAGGCTCCAGGGTCACGCGCAAGCCGGTGAAAGACCTCGGACTGCCCGCAGGCATGACCATAGGAGGACTCGTGCGCGACGGCGTAGGCATGCTTGTGTCGGGCAATACCATGATACAGCCTGGCGATTCGGTCATGGTGTTCTGCCACGACCTCAACATGAAGAAGATAGAAAAGTTCTTTGTTTGACAAAACTCACGCACGGTATATGATCAACACGCGCATTATATGCAAGATCATCGGCTCGCTGCTCTTCATAGAGTCGGCAGTGCTGACGCTGTGTCTTGCCGTTGCACTTTACTACCATGAGGACGACACGCTCTCGTTTGCACTGTCCGTGGCCACGAGCGCGGGTCTCGGACTGCTGTTCCGCTTTCTGGGACGCAATAGCGACAACACGCTCTCGCGCCGTGACGCTTATCTTGTGGTGTCTATACTGTGGGTGGTGTTCTCGCTCATCGGCACGCTCCCCTTTATCATCAGTGGCTATCTGCCGTCATTCACCGACGCGTTCTTTGAGACCATGTCGGGCTTCACCACTACTGGCGCCACAATCATAGACAACGTCGACGCCCTGCCCCACGGCCTGCTTTTCTGGCGTTCGCTCACGCAATGGATAGGCGGACTCGGCATTGTGTTCTTCACCACGGCTATCCTGCCGTCGCTCGTGGGCGGCAGTGTCAAGGTGTTTGCCGCAGAATCGACCGGACCTATCAAGACCAAGCTCCACCCGCGCCTCTCTACCAACAGCAAATGGCTGTGTCTCGTCTACCTTGTCATCACTTTCCTGTGCGCCGCATCGCTTGTCACGGCGGGCATGAATGTCTTTGACGGCATAAACTATGGCATGACCACCGCCGCGACGGGCGGCTTCGGCACACATGGCGACTATCACTTCTACACGCCCGCCATGCAATACATCCTGACATTCTTCTGCTTCATTGCAGGTGTCAATTTCAGCCTGATGTATGTCTCTGCCTCGCGCCGCCGTCTGTCGCTGCTGCTTGCCGATGCCGAGTTCCGACTCTATTTCCTGCTCGTGGCCATGCTGTCGGCATGCATCGCGGCTACTCTCGTGACACAATGCGGCTATGACGTGGAGCATGCCATACGCAGCGCGCTCTTTCAGGTGGTCTCGTTCATCACCTCCACGGGCTTCCTGGCTGACGACCCCGGCCTGTGGCCGCATCTCACGTGGATGGCTCTCACCCTCTGCATGTTCACGGGCGCATGTTCGGGCTCAACGAGTGGCGGCTTCAAGTGCATGCGCGTGGTAATGATGCTCAAGACCATCAGCAACGAGTTTCGCCAACTGCTGCATCCCTCTGCCGTGCTGCCCATGAAGATTAACGGCGTGAACGTCACTGGCTCCAAGCGCGTCACCCTGCTTGCCTTTTTCTCGGCCTACGTGATTATCGCCTTTGGCTCTATGTTTGTGATGATGCTCATAGGAGTGGAAAGCACCGACGCCTTCACCCTCTCGCTAAGCTCTCTCAGCAACGTAGGGCCGGCTCTCGGACAGCAAATAGGGCCCACCATGTCGTGGAACTCACTGCCCGACACCGCCAAGTGGCTCTGCTCAACGCTCATGCTCATCGGGCGACTGGAGATATTCAGCGTGCTTGTGGTGTTCACGCCACATTTCTGGGAGGAAAGGTGAAGACCGCAAGGCACAAAGCGGGCAAGACCCAATCGCCAACAGCCACCGCCGACACCATGACACGCGCCGCGCCTGACGGCATATGACTATATGCGGGCGGCATCTACACGCTTAATACATTTAACCCAACTAAAACAATACACTATGCAACCATTAAAGTTTAACCCTCTTCTCAAGTCCACGATATGGGGCGGCGAGAAAATCATCCCTTTCAAGCACCTTGACTCCGACCAACACAATGTTGGCGAGAGCTGGGAAATATCTGGCGTGCCAGGCAACGAGACTCTCGTGGCAGAAGGCCCGCACGCAGGCAAGAAACTCAACGACCTGCTGGCAGAACTCAAGGAGCAGCTCGTGGGCAAGGCCAACTATGAACGCTTCGGCAACGAGTTTCCTCTGCTCATAAAGTTCATTGACGCGCGACAGGACCTCTCCATACAGGTGCATCCCACTGACGAACTCGCAAAAAAGCAAGGCAAGGAGAGAGGCAAGACAGAAATGTGGTATCTGCTTGACAGTGACCCCGACGCAACACTGCTCTGCGGACTCAAAAAGCAAATCACACCCGAGGAATATGCCGCCATGGTGGCCGACGACACCATCTGTGACGCCATCTCACGCTACACAGTGAAAGAGGGCGACTGCTTCTTCCTCCCCGCAGGACGCATACACGCCATAGGCACTGGCTGCTTCCTCGCAGAGATACAGCAGAC
>CAMGFM010000083.1 GCA_946055365.1 uncultured Prevotella sp.
AAAGGATGCAGCACCTGCACCGAACGCCACACCTGCAAAGGAAGCTGCACCTGCAAAATAACCAGAGACACAGGAGCAACGCCTTTTGCTTACCAGAAAAGACAACAACAGAAGACTTGCATAACAAGAGGGCGTGTCGCATAAACCGACACGCCCCCTTTTCTTTTGCCCATGACTCACGCCAAAATCACTCGACAATCACACCCACCAAAAAAAGACCAACCATACATTTGTCAAAACGCCTTTTTTCATAAACAAAGTGCCACTTGACATGCACCAAGTGACACTCTACTTCTGCCAAGTGCCACTCCATATTCTTAAAACCGCACTCCACA
The DNA here is from genome assembly GCA_946055365.1 of uncultured Prevotella sp. GTDB lineage: Bacteria > Bacteroidota > Bacteroidia > Bacteroidales > Bacteroidaceae > Prevotella. The sequence continues at coordinate 336 of CAMGFM010000083.1, forward strand.
TCCGCAAAACGCCACCCTACTCCAATTAAAGTGCCTCTTTGGGTTAAAGACACACCTACCCCAAGTTCAAAACGGTATGTTCTCACGATAAAATTCACGATTTCACAACAAAAAAAACACAGAAACAAAAAAAACACGTCAAAAATTTTGGTGGATTAAACAAAATCCATTACCTTTGCACTCGCTAAAAAGAAACAACCAAGTTGTCTCTCTTGAGCATACGTATTCTTATTATGGTGCCCGTAGTTCAGTCGGTTAGAGCGTCAGATTGTGGTTCTGAATGTCGTGGGTTCGAATCCCACCGGGCACCCACCGCAAATCTCTGCAAGTAAAGGCTTGCAGGGATTTTTTGTTTGCCTACTTTCTCCATTCTTGAATAAGAATTATGCCTAATGGTTTTGTGCCATACCTGCAAACCAACAGTCATTTTGGGTCAATCACATTTGCTAATTCAAAAAAGTTTGTATAACTTTGCCGCATCATACAATCAACCTAACACTATCTATATGCGACAAATCATTACTTCTATCCTTACGTTTCTAAGCATTGCATCGGCCTCCGCGGGCATAAGTCTCAGCAACGGGTTCATGTCACCGTTTCACCGTGCCGGGTCAACGGCAAAGCTCGGCTTTATCATCAAGTCCACCAGTGGCGACATCAGCAGTTACAAGCTCAGCTTCTCCGTTGACGGCAAGGAAGTGACCACCGTGGACGAGTCAAAGTGGGGTACGCTCAACACAAGCATGATGTATGTAGTGGTAGACGTGACCCTGCCATACGACCTGTCCACAGGACGGCACACCTACACGCTCCAGAGCGTGGAAGAGAACGGCGCGGCCGTGACCGACGGCTCTTCCATCACCGGCGAGCTGGCCGTCTACAAAACCTCCGTGAGCAAGCAGGCCTACCTGCTTGAGCATTTCACCGCCACATGGTGCACCAACTGCCCGCCCATAATACTTGGCATGGAAAACCTCGTGAGCTTTCACGATGACATAGCGTGGATAAGCGTACACTCCGACGCAAGCGATCCTTATTACTGCACGACCGCGAGCGAGTTCAAGTCCATCGACGGTGTCACCGCCTATCCCAAGGCTTTCACCGACCGCCACGGCTACATATCTATCTTTGGCTATGCCGACCAGACACAGCCCTATCGCAGCAACAGTACTTCCGACAAAGCATCTGCCGATGACTTCTACAACACCACGATAAAGGCCAATGCCTATCCCGCATTTGCCAGTCTCGACATCAAGTCGAGCTTTGACGCAAAGACACGTGACCTTACGGTGACCGTAGACATGACATCTGTGCCAGACTTTGAGAGCATCTTCGGCAAGTCGGCCCTCACCGTATGCCTCACGGAGGACAAGATAAAAGGCTATCAGACCTCTCTCGGCACGATAGACCACAACGCGGTGCTGCGCTGCTGCCTCACTCCGAGCAAGGGCGACGAGCTTGAATGGACCAACGACGCATGCAGCCGCACCTATACATATAAGGTGCCAGAGAACTATGTCGCAGAAAACATGAACGTGATAGCATTCATAGGACGCACACTGCCAAGCGGCGTGTCTGAATATGAGAGATATGTCACCAATGCCGCCAAGGTGCCGATGCTGAGCGGCGAGATAGACGACGCCATAGGCCACCTGCACTCTACAGAGGCGACACCCGTGGCCCACTATGACATCTGCGGCAGAAAGAAAGACGGCAACGGCAAGGGCCTTACCGTCGTGAGATATTCTGACGGCACTACAAGAAAGGTCATCAAATAGGCCTGCACACCACGATAACATCACGGCGCACGCCATGGAATGTCACGGCGCAAGCCACAATAACGCCACAACACATGAGAAAAGGGAAGCCCCACACGTCTGGAGCTTCCCTTTTCTCATGCAATAACCATCAGCGCATCTTTATTGCCTGCCTTTTTCTCATGCAATAACCATCAGCGCACTTCCTTTATCTTTATTTTTTGCCTGCCCACATTGTCACACATATAAGCGTCGCGATAGTCTTTGCCCTTGACTCTCAGCACCACATCGCTGACACTTACATCCTTTACGTTGCGAAAGTACATGCCCCACACCGGGAAGACGGGCCATTCGCTTGTGGGCTTGCCCTCAAACCATGCAGGCAGGTCAGGGTCGTCGATGCCAAGGAACTCCATGTCACAATGTCTCATCACCACACGGTCAGTGGGTGCGCTGCCCCAGCTCTTCACCGACATCGCCATGCGCGTAACGTCGCGCGCCACAAGATTTTCCACCGTTATGGTGCCTGCGGTATTGTCCTCGCTGAGCGTCACACACAGCGGCGTAAGCACGCCTCTCACATTATTGTCTCTTATGACCACATTGTCCACGCGTCCGGGCGCACTGCCCCATCCCCCGGGCTGCAAGTGTATTGCCGCCTCGGAGTTTGTGCGGTGAGAAGTGATATGCTCAAACTCTCCCGGGCCGTATATTTCGTTGCCCGTGACATATAGTCCGTCGGCAGGCATAATCATTCTTATGCCGTTGCATGAGGAATTAAGCGTGTTGTTCTCTATTTTCATCCTGCGCCAGTAGCCCCCTGCTATCGCGTCGTCGCCAGTGTGCATCTCACAGCGTGATATTGTCACGTCGTCTGCGCCTCTCAGGTGTATGCCGTCCCATCCTCCGTTGATGTGCAGTCGGTCGAAGACAGCGTTGTCGAGCCTATATCCGAGAAAGGCATAGTTGGCTGAGTTTCTTACGGTGAAGTCCTTGAACGTCACGTTGCCACATCCTGCCAGCAACACCGTGTGCGGGCCTCTCATGCCCTCCTCTCCGAGCGGGTTGCGCACGCCGTTGCCGTCGATGACACCCTCTCCCTCTATGCCCACATTGTCCGCGCCCACGACAAACACCATCGCCAGCGACCATTGGGGGTCTGTGGCACTGTTGTAGTTGACCGTGCCGCGCCCGCTCTCATACTCCGAGAGGTCGAGAGTGGTCACCAGCGGCGCATAGTCTTCTATCCTGGCAGAGCCTTTCAGCACCGCCCCTCGCTCAAGGCGCAGTGTCACGCCCGACTTGAGGTATATTGACCCCGTAGTAAACACGCCTTCAGGCACGGTCACCACGCCTCCGCCGATAGACGCACAGTTGTCTATCGCACGGTTTATGGACTCTGCGTTGTTGATACTGTCGTTGTCTGCCACCGCCCCAAACGACACTATGCTCACAACGACCGACAATAACATATTAATCATCTTTCTCTGTCTTGTATAAGTTACACTTTCCTCTTTGTCTCACTCTACATTCATGTGCCTTATGCCGCTTTCTGCCATGTCAAAAAGGCGGCTCCACGTCACGTCACAAGAGGCGTTCTCACGTCAAAGAAGGCACTTTCTTACTTCAAACGAGGCTCTTCGACCTGTCCAAGGAGGCACTCTTTTCATCATAGTCAACGAGCCGCACTTCAGAAGTGGCTCTTTGTCATGGCAAAAGTGGCACTCTGTGCATTAAAAGTGCCACTCTGTGCAGTCAAAAGCGGCACTTTTTGCAATATAAAGCCACACGCTCCTCCGTCACGTCACCCGTTACGAGTGTCCAAGGCACACATTAGCCTGCGCCGTCACCTCGTTTTCGTGGCGCACTGCTCCAGCCACTTGAGGTTGAAGCGATAGTGTATCCTGCTGCTGACGATGTGTATCGTGCCGTCAGGCGACTGCGTGCCTGCAAGATAGCCGCGCGGCTCTGCGTGGGTAGCGTCCATGTCAAAATATCCCGTCCATGCGCCGCCGTCAAGATGCCGCTCCTTGCCGTCTGTCACCAGCTTTCTCACAGGCCAAGTCTTGCCCTCGTCATAGGACACCGCCGCATACATGCCATAACCCTTGACCTTGTGTCCGTCAGCATCGGCAAACTCCATGCCGCGGTCCTCTTCGGGAGTGCGCTGAGGATGGTCTGTAAACGACACGAGCAGCAGCGGCCCCTCCCTGAGCCTCATCAGCACCAGACGCTGTCCGCCGTCGATGGGCGGAAACGCCGACGCGCTGTATCGCCATGTCTTTCCATTGTCACTTGACAGCGACATGGGCATGTGCTTCTTGCCGTCCTTGCCCACGATGGAGTTGCCTCGTCCGAGCGTCAAAAGGCTTCCGTCCCTCAGTTTCACCACTCCAGCGTGTATGCCAGCGATAGTAGTGCCTTTGCCGCCGTCCTTGAAGTCGGGCAGAGGCGCGCCGTCCCACGGGTCAGCCCATGTTTCGCCGCCGTCCTTTGACACATGAATGGACGTGCCATCATGGCTGCCAGGACCAGCGTCGCACAACTGATATATCCATCCGTTCTCGTCGCTTATAGTGCCTGATATTACCTGATGTCTCTTGGCGTGTTCAGGCTCCACGATGCGCGGTGCCGTCCACGTAAAGCCATTGTCGGTGCTTTTGCGCATCACCATCATAAGGTTCTGCCAGTCTCCCGCCGCCTCCACGCCGTTCATGTGCAGTAAGATACCGTCGCCACGGTTGAACAAAGACGTGCCGGTGACATTTCTGTCTGGCACTCTGAAGAACAGTTCGGCAGGCTCCCACTGCCCCGCGCCCTTGCGCAGGCGTGAAGAAAGCACCACTATGCCTCGCCCATTCTCCGCATTGGCAGAAAACCACACCGCCAGCATGTCGCCGTTGTCACACCATGTTATCGAAGGCTGGTGGTTGTGTCTGTAAAAAGGCACTCCGGGTCGGTCGGGCCTTATGACATAAGGCATCGGTTCCATGAAAAAGGGCTGCGACATGTCCACCTCACACACGGGGAGCGCATAGTCGCACTGCACAACACGAAATCCCGTGAGCGAGTGTCTGTCCTCGGGTATCATGGCCATGCGGTTGGCACTTCGCAGATAGTCTGTCGGCGTGTGGTGGCTGCCGCCTCGGGTCACGCGGTAGAGTCCCTCCGCAGGCCCCACGGGGTCGGTCTGCTCGTCGCCGACATACGGTCCATACCAGTCCATGCACCATTCCTCCACATTGCCGTGCATGTCATAGAGTCCGAAAGCGTTGGGTTCGGTCTGCCCCACCCTCAATGACACGGGCTTATAGTCACGCGCTATCACCTGATTGCGCTGCATCTTGGCGGTGAGTCCGTCGCCCGTATAATATAATGTGTATGTGCCTGCACGGCAGGCATACTCCCATTCTGCCTCCGTTGGCAGTCTGTAGGTCTTGCCCTCCCTTTGCGAGAGCCAAGAGCAGTAAGCCCGTGCGTCGTCATAACTCACGTTCACCACGGCATCGTCATCCTCGACAGACACGTTGTCCTTGCCGCGCAGCTTTCTGTGCTCTGGACGAAACAACTCATACTGTGCGTTTGTCACCTCGGTCACGCCCATCATGAAGGGGCGCGTGATGTTGACCTTATGCACGGGTGCCTCGTCAAAATTCTCTCCTTTGCCATCGCTTCCCATATAAAAGCTGCCCGCAGGTATCTCTACCATGGGTATCACGCCGCTTTTCTGGGCACTGGCGGCCGTCGCCGACATCAGCGCGCAGCCCATTGCCGCCAGCATAATTGTTTTGTATGTCATAATTCTCAGGTTTTTATAAATGTACTTTTCAGGTTTAAGGCATAAACAAATGTGATGTAGGCACGCCGCGACTTGCCCCACGGCGCAGCCTGACACAAGACGCGACAGCACAAGGCGGCTGCACAAGCCTCATGGCATGACACGCTCCACATGTTGCGGCGCAACCAGTCTCACCACAAAGTTAGCATTTTAATTCAAGAATAGCGGCCAGAACATGCCTTTTTGTGTGTCAGAAAAAATATTTTTGAAAATTATGCCTGTAAAATTTGG
>CAMGFM010000084.1 GCA_946055365.1 uncultured Prevotella sp.
TGACACTCGCAAGAAAAAAGCGAGAGCAATGCCCGTGGCGTGCAATTATTGTGGCGCACAGGCGGCATATTGCAGGAAAAATGTGTAATTTTGTGTCTCAAAAAAACTCTTGCGGCACAGACGGGCAGGGCATCGCAAAAGCCCTCGCGCGCCGTCTGTCGGGCAGGCAGTGGCAGAGCGTCAGTGTGCCGGTGGCGGCACGTCTGTCTGTTGCAGGCAGTGCTTTCGGCAAAAGTGGCACTCTGACCTTTCAAAAGTGGCACTTTGGCTCTCGCCAAGCGGCACTTTTCGCCCGTAAAGTGCCACTTGACGAGAGCCGTGTGGGCATCGTGACCCCGACAGGGGCTTGCCGCAGTGGCAATAACGCCGTGTCACGACTTCGACAAGCCCTTGCCGCAAAGGCAAAATCATCATACATCAATCAAGAAACAAGGCACACAAGCCATCCCTATATGAGCATCAACACAGCGTCAGAAGCCAAGAGCCATGCGCCGCAGTGCAGTGGCGGCACACGTGCAGGCGAATATTACAGTCTCATAGCCCGCGCCATGAGTGCAGGAGGCACCGACTGCAACCGCCTCATGCACGAGACGCTCGTGCTGGTGTGCGCCGACGCGCTCAAAGGCACGGGTCTGGCCTATGGCAACCTCTTCTCGCAGGTGTCCGCGCTGTGCCGCAGGTGCGGCATGTCGCGTCAGGACACTATGGAGGCACATGCCATGCGCCGCGACACCGCAGGCAACGTGCCGCCAGACCGCACGCTGATGCTCTACAACGCACGCGCGCTCGCCATGCTCGTGGCTGCCGCCTTTGGCGAGGCGGTGCCTGACGCGCTCGCAAGCCTCCTGCCAGCGGAGCCAAGGCGGCAGAAGGTGACCATGCAGCCGTCCTACAGCCATGTGAGATGCATGGTGAGGAGCGTGGAGGGCAGCATGGTGACCGTGGAGGCCGACCTCGGCGAGGGCATGGCCACCATGCAGGTCGACATGCACGGCACTCTCTATGACCACGGCTACATGCTGCGGTCGCTGCGTGACGGCACACAGCTCAATCTGCTCGGTTGCATGACCGACAACAGCGGCGTGCTGCTGCCGCGCATCGTGGTGTATGAGCCCGACTTCCTGCTCGACATCAGTGCCATAGCCGCCTGCTTTGAGGAATATGGCCACCACCCACTGCTCTACACCGTCAACCGCATGAGGCAGAGGGTCAACACCAGGCACACGCTGCTCGGCAACTTCTCGGGGGCGGCACTCGACGACATCATCAACAATCCCGGCGCGGACCTCGCGGCGACCGTGCGCTCCAATTTCCGCGACAAGGCTCTCGAATATTCCACTTGCGACGATTTTGACCCCGACACGTTCATGCAGGAGGCCGCACGACAGTCGGCAAATATCAGGCAGGCAGTAGAAAACCTCTTTGCCACGGCATCAAGAGACCTCGCACTGCTCGAGCCGTCGTTTGTTTGCGAGCGGCTGGGCATACAGGGGCGTGTCGACCTGATGACTTCCGACAAGCGACTGCTCGTCGAGCAGAAGTCGGGCACCAACATGTATGTCGCCAACAACCGCCCCAACCGCCACGGCAGCCTCTATGTGGAGAAACACTATGTGCAGGTGCTGCTCTACTATGGCGTGCTGAGTCACAACTTTGACCTTCACGACAGAAACATTGACGTGCGCCTGCTCTATTCCAAGTATGAGGCCGACCGTGGACTGCTGTCCGTGGAGATGTATGACCGCCTCTTTGCCGAGGCCATGGCCTTTCGCAACAGAGTGGTGGCTTCTGAATATTACATGGTGGGCGAGGGCTTTGGCAAGGTGCTGCCATCCATCACCCCGCAGTGTCTCAACACCGAGGGTATGCACGGTTTTTTCTATGAGCGTTATCTCTTGCCGCAGCTCATGGAGGTCACCGCGCCGCTGCAGGCCATGGACAGCCTTGAGCGCAAGTACTTCTGCACGATGATGACCTTTGTCATGCGTGAGCAACTGCTCTCTAAGGTGGGCGCGCAGGAGGGCGTGGGCAACTCAGTGGCCGACTTGTGGAACATGCCGTTGGACGAGAAGCTCGAGACGGGCAACATCTGCATGGGCCTGACGCTCGCCCACAGGCGCAGCTCGAGCCACGGGCGAGGCTATGACACGCTGCTCTTCACGCTGCCGAGGCACGACGACAGCTTCCTGCCCAACTTCAGGCGCGGCGACATGATATATGTCTATGCCTATGACGACGGCGACACGCCCGACGTGAGGCGTGCCATACTCTTCAAGGGTGTCATAGCCGACATCAACGCCCAAAACATCGAGGTGAGGCTCAACGACGCACAGCAAAACCCGCGCCTCTTCACCTGCCCAGACGGCACCGGGGGCGGCGACGTGGCGGCTGGCGCAGCCCATGACGGCACCGGGGGCGGCGTAAACAGGCTATATGCCATAGAACATGCGGGCAGTGACGCCAACACTTCTGCCGCCATGCACTCGCTGCTGCACATGATGACCGCGCCCGCAAGCCGCCGTGACCTGCTGCTGTCGCGCCGTGAGCCGGCGCGTGACACCTCTGCCGCTCTCACGCGCTGCTATGGCGACGACGAAGACGACCTGCTGCTCAAGGCAAAGCAGGCTTCTGACTATTTTCTCGTGGTGGGGCCGCCAGGCACTGGCAAGACATCGCGCACCATGCGCCACATCGTGGAGGAGGAGCTGGCCTCGGGAGGCACGCTGCTGCTCATGTCCTATACCAACCGCGCCGTTGACGAGATATGCGCCATGCTCTCGGGGGCTGGCATTGACTATCTGCGCATAGGCAATGAGCATAGCTGTGACCCTGCGTGCCGCAGCCGCCTCGTCACTGAGCTGGCTGGCAACGGCGCAAGGCTCGCCGACATAAGGGCAAGGCTCGCCAAGGCAAGGGTGATAGTGGCCACCACGGCAGGACTGATGGCTCGGCCGTTTGTGTTTGCACTCAAGAGCTTCACGCTCGCCGTCGTTGACGAGGCAGGACAGATAACCGAGCCAAACATCGTGGGCATACTCTCCGCCCACAGCCCCGACCAGCCCGACAGACTGCTCATCGGGCGGTTTATACTCATTGGTGACTACAAGCAGTTGCCTGCCGTGGTGAGGCAGACGGCGGAGGAGAGCGTCACCGATGACCACGATCTCAACGCCATGGGGCTTGTCGACTGCCGCCAGTCGCTCTTTGAGCGGCTCATAAGGCACGAGAGGGCGCAGGGCAGAGACTGTTTCACGGGCGTGTTGCGCCGACAGGGACGCATGCACCCCGACGTGGCTCACTTTCCCAGCCTCATGTTCTATCACGAAGAGCGGCTTGCCGCTGTGCCTTGCCCTCATCAGCAGGAGACGAGTCTCGGTTATGACTGCGTGGCGGAGGACTCTCTCGACGAGACTCTGCAACACAGGCGCATGGTGTTCATTGCCGCGCGCGACAGGAGGGCTGACGGGCTGACCGACAAGGTCAACATGGCTGAGGCGCGCGTGGTGGCAGATGTGCTGAGGCGCATAAGACGATATTATGGAGAGCGGTTTGACCCCGACCACACCGTGGGCGTGATAGTGCCTTACCGCAACCAGATAGCCATGATACGCAGTGAGATAGCCTCACTCGACATGCCCGAGCTGCATGGTGTCAGCATAGACACCGTGGAGCGTTATCAGGGCTCGCAGCGTGATGTCATAGTCTATTCGTTTACGGCGCACAGCCAGTGGCAGATGGACTTTCTCACGTCAAACTGCTTTGAGGAGGCGGGGCGCACGGTAGACCGCAAGCTCAATGTGGTGCTTACGAGGGCAAGATGCCAGACCGTGATGACGGGCGACCCGGCAGTGCTGAGGCGCAACGCCATTTTCGCGAGTCTCATTGACCATGTGACGGAGCATGAGGGCTATGTGGCGGAGAGTGAAAGCCGCGGGGCAGAGCCTGACAAAACATGAGGCGAGGCGTTAAGGACGTGAGGCAGGACGGGGGAGACCATGCTGGGCAGGACAAATGAGGCACGCCGCCTACAATAATATCATACACGAAAAAAACATACATGACTGATGGCAAACAAGACACTCACATTCGCCATATTCGGCAACACATTCCAGTCGCGCAAGTCGATGCCTCTGAGCAAGGCCGTTGGCCACCTGCGCTCCAGGGGCATGGACATCGCGCTTGACAGACAGTTCTATGACTTTATCGCGGCACAGCGTTGTCTCGACATGACGGGCATAGGCATAATCAACGGCGACGACTTCACCGCCGACTATGCCATATCTATGGGAGGCGACGGCACCTTCCTCAAGTCGGCAATGAGGGTGGGCAGAAAGGCCATACCGCTCATAGGCATCAATATGGGCAGGCTCGGCTTTCTCGCCAACGTGTTGCCCGAAGACACGGAGGCGGCTCTCGACGCGGTGATAGAGGGCAGGTATGGCATAGACCGACATTCGGTGATAGAGATAGCGACCAGCGGAGGCTCTATTGGCGGCTGCCGCTACGCGCTCAACGACATTGCCGTGCTGAAGCGCGACAACGCCTCGATGATAAGCATACGCACGCATGTCGACGGCAACTATCTCACTACCTATCAGGCTGACGGACTCATCGTGTCTACGCCCACAGGCTCCACGGCCTACTCTCTCTCCAACGGAGGGCCCATCATCGTGCCTAATACCGCCACCATGTGCCTCACGCCGGTTGCACCGCACAGCCTTAACATCAGGCCCATTGTCATAGCCGACTCCAGCGTGGTGAGGCTCGAGGTGCTGTCGCGCTCGCACAACTATCTCGTGGCGGTGGACGGAAGAAGCTACACCATGCACGAAGGCTCGGTGGTGACCATAAGCAAGGCCCCGTTCAGCACGCTTGTGGTCAAGCCGCAAGACAGCAGCTACTTCACTTCGCTAAGGGACAAGATGATGTGGGGGGCTGACAAGAGGTAGATTGGCTGATGAGAGAGCGCGGTGTGATGGCGTGATAGCGCAAGCGGCGGATGCAATGTGGCGCAGTGCGCAGGCGTGATAGCGTGGTCGGCGGATGCGAGGGAAAACGCTCCGCTGGCGTGAAAAAGAGTGGAGGAATGTGAAAATGCGTGTTTTTGCGCTGTTGTCGTACACAGTTTTATTGTCTTATGTCAATAATTACGTGAAAAAACACGAATTAAAGCAAAAACACTTGCAGGAGACGGAAATTGTAAGTAACTTTGCATCGTCAAAAGGTTAATAGATTGTTTAGGTTAGTAGTAATAGATTTAGGTTTTTAGTTATTAGGTTTAAGGTAAATTGAACGATTGTTTAACAGGTAGCTATGAGGACCCGTGAGGATCTTCATTACTTACGAAAAAGATTTTTAGTTAAACATAGTGATTGCTGCGTCGCTCGTAGAGAGTAGCGCAGCAATTTTTTTTGTGTGCGCTCCAAATGACGGGCAGGACGCACAAGGCACGGGCGCAAACACCATTGAGGCGAGGTCTCCTGTGCGCATGCGCTGTCTCTTGGGGTGCACATGCGAGACGCAAAAGCGGCACTTGGGCGGCGTGGAGTGGCACTTGGTGTGGGCGGAGTGGCACTTTGCAGCGTCAAAAGTGGCACTTTGGCAATGGACAACGCTGGGCTGCGAGTTCTCATCTTGCGCTGTCGTTGGCGTGAATAATTCTTTTAAGACATAAAAACGTCAAAAATCTACGGCACAAAATGAAAAATGCCGTAGATTTCTGACGTTTTCTAAAGGTTTGTACGTATCTTTGCAGAAGACAGGCTGCGCCTCGGCAATTGGAGCAAGCTCCATTGCGCTCGCCTTGCACTGTCTTTGCATAAGACAGGCTGCGCCTCGGCAATTGGAGCAAGCTCCATTGCTCTCGGCTTGCGCTGTCTTTGCATAAGACAGGCTGCGCCTCGGCAATTGGAGTAGGTTCTGTTGCTCTCGGCTTGCACTGTCATAGTCTGTCATAGCCTAAGTAAGCAGCTAAAAACATATATAAACAACAACGCAAGGCATCACAAAAAGAATATTTACTATCATGCTAAGGACATTACTATCCATCATTATGAGCGTCATGAGCCTCGTGTCCATGGCGCAGTCGATGAGTGTCACCTCGTTTGAGCTTGACGAGATGGATCTCGCC
>CAMGFM010000085.1 GCA_946055365.1 uncultured Prevotella sp.
TGCTGCACGTTCATAGCACCGTTCACAACGGGAGCAGCGTTGGCTGTTCCAGCGGAAGCTGCCATAAGAGCAAGCAACAAACTGACTGTTTTTACTCGTTTTGACATAATTGTTTCAAATTAGTGTTAATGTATATAGGTTCACTTTATCCTTGTTTCGCTCGCATCACAGACGCGCTTGTCCTGAAAAAGCCCGTCAATGTCTTCTTGTCTGCATCAGACCGCGCCCGCGCAAGACCAAATGTTATTAGGCAAAATGGCGCAAGGCTGTTGTAGAAGACATGTCACACGATTGTCACGCCTCTTACATCTATCCCAAAAATGTCTCTTTAAAGACACGGTGAGATTATGTTTTTTTAGTAAATTTTATGTTCGTGACAACTGTTTTGTCTTATTGCGTCCACAAAAATACAATAAAAAATCCAAACAAAACAAATTTGTCCTTAAATCTTACAAAAATTTTTGTTAAAAAACATCTTTCCGCATGTCCAAAAGAGCTTCTTTTGTTTAGCATTTTTTCACTACTGTGTAATGGAATGATAACAAATGTAACATTTAACGGGCGAAAAACGATATTATTTCCGCCATTTGCTGTTGATATTTCACAATGTGCTGTTATCAAAAGTGACAATCCGTCAACGCCAACCGCACATTTTTGGCACGCAAAAAGACACTTCACTGCATCCCCGTTGCATGAAAAGAAGGAGTAGCGGCACTTTGCGATTGCTAAAGCGGCACTTTGCCATTGCTAAAGCGGCACTTTGCCATTGCTAAAGCGGCACTTTGCGATAGCAAAAGCGGCACTTTACGATAGCTAAAGCGGCACTTTGCGATCACCAAAGTGCCGCTTTACAAAAGCCGCTGCCTCACGCCACGGCATCCAAAGCCTCCCCCGTACATGAAGAAGCGGCTCACTACTGTCAGTAAAGAGCCGCTTCAGAGTTTTGCATAATTATTTCATCACATGCCCAAGCGCAGGTTTCCCATGCACGGTGGCGTGTCGTCATTTCACAATCTTCTTGCCGTTGACGATGTATATGCCCTTGCCGAGAGACTCGAGGTCCTTGCCCACATACACGCCGCCGATGGTGAATATCCTGCCGTCATTGGCGTTGCGCTCCACGGCTATGCTCTCCACGCCAGAGGCGGCGTCGGTCTTGACAACCTTCACGTCGTCGAGGAAGAATCGCTTGCCGCCCACGAACCTGAACGTATAGAAGCCCTCGCCCGTGACATCATAGGAATATTCTGTCCACTCGCCGTCTTTCATTGTGGCAAACTCCAACAGCTCGCTGCCCATATACACGTCGAGATCCCTGCTGTCGCCTGCCCACGGAGCGGCCTTGAAGGTGAGGCGTGCGGCACCCGTGAGATGCACTGGCGGCGTGTAGGCATCGCCATACTTGCCTGCCGAGCCGAAGAGGGCGCAGCCATCGCCTGCATAGGCATAGTTATAACGCCATTTCTCCACATTCTCCGACAGCTCTGTGTCAGAAGCCTCGTTCCACACGCCGTCATTGCCGCCCCTGCCCTCGCAGTTGTCAAACGTTTCCTCAAACAGCACGTCGCCGGGCTGCGCGTCGAAGTTGCTGCCCTCCATGCTCTTGAACGAGAAAGATATTGTGCCGTCAGCGTTCTGCGTTATGTCGAGCAGCGACTTGCCCATGAGCAGCGTGCCGTCGACGTTCTCATTATAAAGATGTGCGGCTGGCGATGAGGTGTCGCTGAGCGTGTTGTTCTTCTTGCTGTAGCTTGAGTAGGGATAAGTGTCGTTTGAGGCATACCTATAATAAGATGACATGTTGTCGGCGTGTATCGGCTCCATGCGCTGGTGGTCTGCCACGTCGTTCACTTGGTTGTTCATCCATATCTCGGGGTCATAGTCAACATGCGTAATGAGCAGTCCGCGTCCCGGTATCTCGTCGTCCCAGTTAGAGTTTTGCCTGTTGTCGAGGAAATAGAACTCGTTGCGGTTGCCCTCGTTGAAGATGATATAGCAGTCGCCGCCCTCGCTCATGGGCTTCATGTCTGTCACGACAGTGTCACGTGTCAGTTCAATAGGCTCAATCCAGCCTGCCACCCACTTCTCAAAGCCCGTATAGCCCGCGGGACAGAACGAGTCGTCATTGTAAGAGCCCATGCACATGATGTCCCAAGCGTCCATGCCATAGCCACCGCCGCCAGTAGTGTCATAGAGATCGGCATATCCGAGACAGTGTGAGAACTCATGGCAGAACGTGCCTATGCCATCGGCAAGGCTGTAAGCGTTGAGTTCGCACGAGCAGGCATAGCTATTGACAAAGACACCCTGCCCCGTGTTCCATGTCTTGCCATAGTCGTTGTAGCGAAGCTCCCACTTGTGCGGCCAGATGGCGTTGGAGTTGTAGCCATAGTTGGCACCCATGCCTGCATAAACCACAAACACCTGGTCGACATAGCCGTCGTCGTCCCAGTCATACTGCGTGAAGTCAACGTCTTTCTTCACCTGCGTGAGGGCCCAAGCCACAAGCTCGCCTATGTGAGCGTCACTTCCATAGGAGTTGTCCTGCCCGTAATAGGCAAAATTCTTGGGTGCGGTGAGCGGTCCATACACGTCAAAGTCGAGCTCAAACTGCCCGTTTGACTGGTCATAGAAGTAGTCGCGTACCGAGCCACGGAACGTGCCGTCCTCTGTGGTCTCGTTGAGATTGGCCTGATTGGCTATTTTCTGGTAAAATTCGAGTCCGTGGTTGCTCTGAAACTTGAGGTCGCTGAACTCCACGAGCAGTATGAGTCCTTTTTTCTTCCCATAAAAGCCTGTCTCTGACACGCCCTCAAAGTCAGACACCGCGCTCTTCATAACCGGAGCCTTGAGCATGGTCTTCTGACTGGCTCTCATGAGCGAGCGCAACTTTGCGGCTTTCTTCCTTGCCTCCTCCATATTCAAAGGCACGAACACGCCGTCAGCATCCTCAACAAAGCACCTGCCGTCCTCGGCCTGATAGTAGTGCATGCATTCGTCGCCCTTCAGCTCGGCGCGCAGCTCCGTGCCGTCTGCCAGCTTGATGTTCTTGAATATGCCGCGCTTTGCGGGGATGGCAGACACCGCCATTGCCACAAACAGCATACACAGAGAAATTACTGTTTTTCTCATAATAGATAATGTAGTAATAGTTTTTTTATTATTTGTCTGAGACCTGCCGCCGTCGGGATGCAGACACAGATTGGGAAAATGTAGTTGCAAAGATAGCGAAAAAAAAGTTACACTCAATCATAACGGCAACAATTAATGAGTTTTTTTAATTAAAAAAAACAAAGCGCAAGGTTTTCACGGCTTTTTAGAGTACCTTTGCATAAGGTAGGCTACGGTTCGGAAAAGCAAACACGAAAAACAGAGCTTTTCGTGTTCCGCTCTTCACTCACCTTGCACTACCTTTGCATAAGGTAGGCTGCGGCTCGGAATAGCAAACACGCATGGCGCACAATTCAAAAGTGGCACTTTAGCGTCACAAAAGCGGCTCTTGGACACCGTAAAGTGGCTCTTTGTATGCCACAAAGCGGCACTTCAAGAAAGTCGCACAGGCGTATGCCCCTTGCGACACGCCACACCGCCTCACCCTGCGCCATCCCTGCCGAAGCGAGAAAACGACAACAACAGTACAAATAACATAAATTTCAACAACATGGACAAAGAAAAAGACTTGATCAAACTGCCCGACAACGCCTTTACAGAGCTAAAGCCGGGCGAAGAGTACCGTCCCGTGATGCCCCCGGAGAGGGACTGCAACGAGGTAAACGCATGGACAGTGACCATGGGACTGCTCATGGCGTTTCTCTTTTCGGCAGCTGCCGCCTACCTGGGGCTAAAGGTGGGACAGGTGTTTGAGGCTGCCATCCCCATCTCCATCATTGCCGTGGGCGCAAGCACGCTCGCCAAGCGCAAGAACGCCCTTGCCGAGAACGTGATAATACAGAGCATCGGCGCATGTTCGGGAGTTATCGTGGCTGGAGCCATCTTCACGCTGCCTGCCATCTACATTCTCGAGGCCAAATATCCCGAGATGAGCGTGTCGTTCTACAAGGTGTTTCTGTCATCATTGCTCGGCGGCATACTCGGCATACTCTTTCTCATCCCCTTCCGCAAGTATTTTGTCAAGGACATGCACGGCAAGTATCCCTTTCCCGAGGCCACTGCCACCACGCAGGTGCTTGTGAGCGGCGCAAAGGGCGGCAACCAGGCCAAGCCGCTTCTCATGGCGGGTCTCGTGGGCGGACTCTATGACTTCATAGTGGCATCCACAGGATGGTGGAACGAGAATTTCACCACACGCGTGACCGAATGGGGAGCGTCGCTTGCCGACAACTTCAAGTATGTGTTCAAGGTGAACACCGGCGCGGCGGTCTTCGGACTCGGCTATATCATCGGTTTGAAATATGCATGGATTATCTGCCTCGGCTCATTTGCGGTGTGGTGGGTGATAGTGCCTGGCATGTCGATGATATTCCACGATCAGGTGCTTAACACATGGAACCCTGAGATAACGCAAACCGTAGGCTCGATGTCGCCAGAGCTTATTTTCAAATACTATGGCAAGAGCATAGGCATCGGAGGCATCGCCATGGCAGGCATCATAGGCATCATCAAGTCGTGGGGCATCATAAAGAGTGCCGTGGGACTGGCGGCTTCGGAGATGAAAAACGGCTCAAAGGACGACGCGAAGACCGTGCGCACGCAGCGCGACCTGCCGTTTAAGGTGATAGCGGCAGGCTCCATAGCCACCATCATAGCCACTTTCGTGTTCTTCTGGTTTGGCGTGATGGAGGGCAACCTGCTCTTTGCCGTCGTGGGCATACTGCTCGTGGCTGTCATAGCCTTTCTCTTCACCACCGTGGCTGCCAATGCCATCGCCATCGTTGGCTCCAACCCCGTGTCGGGCATGACTCTCATGACGCTCATCCTCGCCTCTGTGGTGATGGTGGCGGTGGGACTCAATGGCACGAGCGGCATGATAGCAGCTCTCATCATGGGTGGCGTGGTCTGCACGGCACTCTCCATGGCTGGCGGCCTCATCACCGACCTCAAGATAGGCTACTGGCTCGGCACGACACCACGTAAGCAGGAGCAACTGAAGT
Source organism: uncultured Prevotella sp. (assembly GCA_946055365.1). GTDB lineage: Bacteria > Bacteroidota > Bacteroidia > Bacteroidales > Bacteroidaceae > Prevotella. Next base: position 5,112 of record CAMGFM010000085.1, read on the forward strand.
TTCTCGGCACTCTCGTGTCCGCCGCCACGGTGGGCGGAGTGATGATACTGCTCAACCAGACCTACGGCTTTGCCAGCGGACAGCTCTCTGCGCCTCAGGCCAACGCCATGGCGGCTGTGATAGACCCGCTTATGAACGGCGTGGGCGCACCCTGGACTCTCTATGCCATAGGCGCAGTGCTCGCGGTGATACTCACGTTCATGAGAGTGCCTGCCATAGCCTTTGCCCTCGGCATGTTCATACCTCTTGAACTCAACACTCCTCTGCTCGTGGGCGGTCTCGTGAGCTGGTATGTGTCCACACGCTCCAAGAACGAGGAGGTAAACCGCGAGCGCAACGAGAAAGGCACGCTCATAGCCAGCGGATTTATTGCTGGCGGAGCTCTCATGGGAGTGCTGTCGGCACTGCTCAACTACTTTGAAGTGGCTCTCGTGGACAAGCAATGGATGGCTGCATGGACAGCTAACACCATGTCGGAGGTGCTGTCGCTCGGCGCATACGCCTGCCTGATAGCCTATTTCATATTCGCCACAAGGACCGACAAGAATTGACAGCGTCTTGAACGTATGGCACTAAACGGCTGACACAACGGCGCAAAGCCTGCAAGACACAACGCAAAAGGGGCGTGCCAAGACAGGCGCATCCATTTGCCCACAGACAAAGTGCCTCTTTGCGATAATCAAAGAGGCACTTTCAATATCTCAAGTGGCACTTTCATGCAACGGAAGTGCCACTTTTTTTTGCTTCCATAATTTACCCTCAAACTAAACGCATATTCCACGCACCACATACGGCAGCTTTCAAGACAGGCTGCGGCAATCCCTGTGGCGCACAGCCTACACAGGCTCTCCGTGAAGACACTCTTTGCACGGCGCACAGTCACGCATGGCACGGCGCACAGCCCACACCAGCCCACCTCACTGCCACGCACAG
>CAMGFM010000086.1 GCA_946055365.1 uncultured Prevotella sp.
AACCACCACAAACAGAACCAAAACCTGTTGTGCTACCATTACACCATAGGACAATCATTCTTTTCGACTGCAAAGGTAGTCATTTTCTGCGCCATCACCAAATTTTCGGAATGTTTTTATGCTCCATCCCACAAAACAAGGCGTGCGGCTCACTTCCGTGTGCAGCCCTGCGTGTCACCGACACCGTCTCTCACACGGCCCTCTGCCTAAAGGCAGCGAAAAAGAATGTCCTTGCAGCCGTCACTTACCTCACGGTGACGAGATAATAGTTTTTCTTGCCACGCTGCACGAGCAGATACTTGCCTGCTATGAGGTCTTCCTCTGTCACCACGCGGTCAAATGCCGCCAGCTTCTCCTTGTTGAGCGACACGCCACCGCCCTGCACGAGCTTGCGCATCTCGCCCTTTGAGGCAAACACCTTCACGTCGTCGCGCGTGAAAAGGTCTACCGCAGGCTGTCCGAGCAGGTCTCTTGACAGGTTAAACTGCGGCACGCCCTCAAAGATGCTGAGCAGCGTAGCCTCGTCGAGCTTGCGCAGAGAGTCCTTAGTGCCTTTTCCGAAGAGTATGGCGGTGGCCTCCTGAGCCATCTCGAGGTCTTGCGCAGAGTGTACCATAGTGGTCACCTCCTCCGCAAGACGCTTCTGGAGCGAGCGTCTGCCCGGGTCTTGACGGTGTTCTGCCACAAGAGCGTCTATGGTGTCCTTGTCGAGGTCGGTGAAAATCTTGATATAACGCTCCGCATCGTCATCGCTGACATTGAGCCAGAACTGATAGAAAGCATAGGGAGTGGTGCGCTGCGGGTCAAGCCATATATTTCCGCTCTCAGTCTTGCCAAATTTCTTACCGTCGGCCTTGGTTATGAGCGGACAGGTGAGGCAGTAAGCCTCTGTCTCGTTGCCGAGAGTGCGGCGTATAAGCTCCGTTCCCGTGGTCATGTTGCCCCACTGGTCGTTGCCTCCGAGCTGCAGGCGCACGCCATAGTGCTGATATTGGTAGAGGAAGTCATAGCCCTGAAGCAGCTGATAGGTAAACTCCGTAAATGAGAGTCCGTCTCTCGCCTCGCCGTTGAGACGCTTCTGCACGCTGTCCTTGGCCATCATATAGTTGACGGTGATGTGCTTGCCCACCTGACGGGCGAAGTCGAGGAAGGTAAAGTCCTTCATCCAGTCATAGTTGTTGACCAATTCCGCCTTGTTAGGCTCGGTGCTGTCAAAGTCAAGAAACTTTGCCACCTGCCTCTTGATGGCCTCCTGATTGTGGTAGAGGGTGTCAGAGTCGAGCAGGTTGCGCTCCTGGCTCTTGCCAGAGGGGTCGCCTATCATGCCCGTCGCGCCTCCTACGAGGAGATAGGGCTTGTGTCCGCATCTCTGGAGGTGACGCAGCATCATGATGCCGCACAGATGGCCTATGTGGAGCGAGTCTGCGGTAGGGTCTGTGCCGAGGTATGCCGACACCATGTGGGTGTTGAGATACTCCTCTGTGCCTGGCATTATCTGCGCAAGCATACCGCGCCAGCGCAGCTCTTCTACAAAATTCTTTTTCATACGTGTTTGTTGGTTATTTTTGGGCAGGTGACCATGCATTGCATTACACCCTGTGTTTCCTTTGCTGTTAGTATGTCAGTGCGCAAGCCCTTGTCACGCCTGCCGCACGTCCGCCTTTGACTGTCTTTCTTGCCGCCTTGCAGCCGCCACGTGTCACGGCACGGGGTCATAGCCCGAGCCTCCCCAGGGGTTGCAGCGCAATATCCTCCACACGGCGAGCAGAGTGCCTTTTATAGGGCCGTGCTTGAGCAGGGCCTGACGCGCATATTCCGAGCAGGTGGGCGTGAACCTGCACGCAGGAGGGGTGAACGGTGTGATGAAACGCTGATAAAAGACTATCGGCAAAAGCAACAGCCACACCACAGCCTGCGACACTCCGCGCAGGACAAGGCGCATAAGGGTCATGAGACGTTGCATGTGAAAAGTGATGAGGGTGTGTATTATGTTTGTGAATTAATATTCGACAGGCGAGCAGTCCCACTGTTGGCAGACTTGACGTGCCTACTGTGCAAAGTCCATGCGGTCTTGCCAATGACAGAGTGCATGCTTTTACACCTTATTATATATATTAGCACACCTTATTATATTAGTGGCACACCTTATTATATATAGTAGCACAACGTCATTGCGCATGTCTCACCTGTCACATTGCGGTCCTTTGCCATATTGCATGCGCTCACGCAGTCTCATCATCAGGCTTCTCACCCTGCTTTCCACCTCTGCATAGCAGCGCGTGTGGTCTTCGTTCCAGATAAAGCACAACGACACCGTCTTGCTGCCGTCACCGGGCAACGCCTCAAGCAGCAGTTGCCTGTTTGTGCGATAGGCCTCGCGTACCAGACGCTTCACTCTGTTGCGCTCCACGGCATGTCTCAGATGCCGCTTTGGCACACTCACCATCATCTGCACCGTGCTTGCCGCCATGCCGTCGCCGCTTCTCTCCTCTGTCATGTAGACGAGGCGCAGCGGAAAGGCCGACATTGAGCGCGACTGTCCGCCGTTGAAGATACGCTCCAGCTGCTTCTTGCCACAGATGCGCTCCCTCTTGGGCAATGCGAAAGGATGTGATGGTTGCATGTCGCTGTGTTTTGCTGCCGCTGGCATTGCCGTTTGCCTGCCACTGCGGTCAGTATATGGTTATTTGTTTGTCTCAAGATAATGGCGCAACGCCCCCGTCATCGAGGGATATTCCGCAGAGGGTGCCTCAAGATCGAGCCTGAAGCCCCCGTCGGTCACCGCCTTTGCCGTGGCAGGGCCAAAAGCGGCTATGCGCACGTCGTCCTGGGTGAAGCCGGGGAAGTTCTTTGTGAACGCCTTGATGCCCGTGGGACTGAAAAACACGAGCATGTCGCAGTCAAAGGCCTTGGCTTCTTCCTCGGTAAAGTCATTGCTGACGGTGCGATACATGACACACTCCTTGTGATGTAGCTTCTTGGCATCGAGCAGCCTCTCTACGTCATCGTTGTGTACGTCGCTAAGCGGCACGAGATACTTCTCGTTCTTGTGCTTGACCATACTTGGGATGAGGGAGTCGATTTTGCCCGTTGCTCCAAAGAACACCTTACGCTTGCGATACTGCACATACTTCTGTATGTAGAGGGCTATCGTCTCCGTTACACAAAAATACTTCATGTCCTCGGGGATGGTTATGCGCATCTCCTTGGCGAGTTTGAAATAGTTGTCTATTGCATGACGCGAGGTAAAGACAACGGCGGTGAAATCCAGCAGCCCTATCTTCTGCTGACGAAACTCTTTCGGGCTGAGTCCCTCAACCTTGATGAACGGTCGGAACACAAGTTCCACTCCAAAATCCCTTGCAATGTCAAAGTAAGGTGACTTCTCGCTTGACGGCTCAGGCTGGGAAACCAGAATCTTCTTTATCATCTTGTTTTATCTATACTTTTTTGTGTGTATGGCAGGAGGCTGCGCACCTCCGCAAGCCGTTGTTAAATGATGTTCATATAGCATTTTTTTCAGAATCGCCTCACGCTCGGCGATGCAAGCAAGTTCGCACTGCCCTCGCTTAATCGGCAATTTGCATAATCGCCTCACACTCGGCAGTGCAAGCAAACTCGCACTGCCCTCGCTTAATCGGCAATTTGCATAATTGCCTCACGCTCGGCAGTGCAAGCAAGCTCGCACTGCTCTCGCTTAATCGGCAATTTGTTCGGGGTGATTCAAGGGTGTGGCAGGGGCGTCGTGTGTCATGTGTCTGCTCTCAGACAACCGCACGCCAGAGAGAGAGACTCTGCGAGCGTGACAAGAGGCACTATTTCAAGCATGCAAAAGTACAAAAAATTCTGCAAAGAGAACCCCCTTTTGCTGAAAAATATGGTGTGCGTCCTATAAAGTGACAGCAATCGCGACATTGCCAGCACATACAAGGCACACACGACGGTGGTCTCGGCCGACAAGTCAAAGTAAGCATGCAGCATTACTATCGGAAACAGCAGCACACCCTCATGTGCGGCGAGGAAGAGAAACGACTTGAGCCATGCGTCGGTGGGCCCGCTGCCAAAGAACACGAGTCCCGTGACCCAATAGAGCAGGGCGCGCACCACAGTGTAGGCAGTGACGATGCCAGCGAAGAGCGCGATGACGAGATACTGGTCTATGACAAACGTGTCGGTGACCGTCGCCTGCACGTAAAAGAAATAGACGAGAGCCGAGAGCAGGCTGCTCTGCATCACAAGAAACAGTTGCGAGCGTATCTCGTCGGCTGTCTCCGTGACAGCGACCCTATGACGGTCGGGCGGCTGCACAAAATCCTTGAGCTGTCTCACCACGAAGCGTCCCGATCTCGCCATTGCCGTGAGCGTCACGACAAAACATAGCAGCAACATCAGCGTCATGGTGTTGTCGCGCGCTATGCCATAAGGCACAGGGTCGCCAGCCACGCCCGGCAGAGAGCCGAAGAGGCTGTCGTGAAAGCAGGGCTTGCCAGTGAAGAACGACTCGCGGTAGTAGAGCGGCACACTCGCGTCGCGCCATCCGTGGCCCTTGTCATAGCCCGGCAGGTGCAGGGTGTCGGGCCGCTCGCTCCACGTGACGGGCGAGGGCTTGATGTGTGCCTGTATGGCTGAGTCCTGCTGGGCTGGAGTGGCGTCGCGCGGCAGCCACGACAACACCTCCGACGGTGTGGGCTGACGGTGACGGGGCGGCTGCGGCAATTCGGCAACGGGCGTTGCTACTGTTGCTGCCGAGTCGGCCTGTGGGTTGACGTTTGACATGTTTTTGCCGAGGATAATGTTTCAGGCGGATTTTATTGAGACCGCTCACACATCTGTCTTTAATCAAGATATGTTGTCCCAACCTTTAGTTCCACCATAAATATGCTGATGTTTTGGGGCTTACACCATACTGTCTTTGATGACCGCCCCGTGATGTCTTGACACTTGCGCACACTCCTGCCGCATGACATGGCGCACACGGCGTGCCGCTGTCGTCACTGCGCCCATTTGCAAAGTGACGCTTTAGGCCGCCAAAGTGCCGCCTTTGGGTGGCAAAAGAGGCACTTTAGGGTCGCCAAAGAGGCACTTCCCCGTCAGAAAAGTGCCTCTATGACCTGTGCCTGATTTTACTTCACGCTTTTTTCTTACTTTTACTGACCTGTGCCACATAAAAGCCAGTGCGTGCGCACGCGCCTATGCCAGTCCGAAGGCGCGCTTTATGTCGTCCACGCGGTCGAGTTTCTCCCATGTGAACAGCTCCACCTCCATGACCTTTGTCTCATGATAGCGCGATGTGAACGTCTTTTTCACCACCTCGTGCTTGCGTCCCACGTGTCCGTAGGCTGCCGTCTCCTTGTAGATGGGCTGTCGCAGCTTGAGATTGCGCTCTATGGCTTTGGGGCGCAGGTCAAAGAGCCTGCCGATGACGGCCGCTATCTCGCTGTCGCTCATGTTCACGTGGCTGCGGCCGTAGGTGTTGACATAAATGCTGACGGGTTGTGCCATGCCGATGGCATAGCTCACCTGCACGAGCATCTCGTCTGCCACGCCTGCAGCCACCATGTTCTTGGCGATGTGGCGCGCGGCGTATGCCGCAGAGCGGTCTACCTTTGACGGATCCTTACCCGAGAAGGCCCCGCCGCCGTGTGCGCCCTTGCCTCCGTAGGTGTCTACGATAATCTTGCGCCCCGTCAGGCCCGTGTCACCGTGCGGTCCGCCTATGACAAACTTGCCAGTGGGATTGACATAATACTTTATATCGTCGCCGAAGAGTGCCAGCACCTTGTCGCTGTGTATGAGCTCCTTGACACGTGGCATGAGAATGTTGATCACATCGTCCTTGATGGCGGCAAGCATACGGTCGTCGTCGTCGTCAAACTGGTCGTGCTGGGTGCTGACAACGATGGTGTCTATGCGCTGCGGCACGCCCTCTTCCGAATACTCCACCGTCACCTGGCTCTTGGAGTCGGGGCGCAGATAGGTCATATACTTGCCCTCCCTGCGTATGTCGGCGAGGGTAGACATGATGAGATGCGCGAGATCG
>CAMGFM010000087.1 GCA_946055365.1 uncultured Prevotella sp.
GGAACTCTGGCACGATGCCCTCCACCTGATCTGTCACGAACACCTGATTGCAATAGAGCTGTATTCTGTTTCTCTGCAACTCTATGTTTGACTTTATGCGCGGAAAATAGAGTATGCCCGTGAGGTTAAACGGATAGTCCACGTTGAGGTGTATCCAGAACAGCGGCTCGTCCTGCATGGGATAGAGCTTGCGATAGAACTCCTTATAGTCCTCATCCTTGAGAGTGCTTGGTGTCTTGGTCCACAGTGGCTCGCTGTCGTTCACCACATTGTCCTCCTCGGTGTCGGTCATCTTGCCGTCTTTCCACTCCTGCTTCTTGCCGAAAGCCACAGGCACAGACATAAACTTGCAGTACTTGTTGAGCAGTTCCTCTATCTTGCCCTTCTCCAGAAACTCCTTGCAGTCATCGTCTATGTGGAGTATGATGTCAGAGCCGCGCGACTCTCTCTCCGCGTCCTCTATCTCAAACTCCGGGCTGCCGTCGCAGCTCCATCTCACGGCCTTTGCGCCGTCCTTATAGCTGCGTGTCACTATCTCCGCCTTCTTGCTCACCATGAACGACGAGTAGAAGCCGAGGCCGAAATGTCCTATTATGGCGTTTGCATTGTCCTTATATTTGTCGAGAAAGTCGGTGACACCCGAGAAAGCTATCTGGTTGATATATTTGTCTATCTCCTCCTCGGTCATGCCTATGCCGCGGTCGCTCACGGTCAGCGTGCCTTTGTCAGTGTCAAGGCTCACCCTCACGGTCAGGTCGCCCAGCTCTCCCTTGAAATCTCCGCGCTCGGCGAGTGTCTTCAGCTTCTGTGTAGCGTCAACGGCATTGGATACAATCTCACGAAGGAAAATCTCATGATCAGAATAAAGAAATTTCTTGATGACCGGAAATATGTTTTCGGTCGTAACTCCTATATTACCTTTCTGTGCCATATTGGTTTTATATTAATATGTATGTTTGTTATTTATTCTAACTATATATTTTCAATGTCAGACAGCCCGTCCCCTGTTGCCAGAGGATTGTGCCCTCGCTTATAAAATTGCAAAGAGCGTGCCAAAAACACACATTGCCGAGATCATCCTCCAGTTTCCACATTATACACACCGCCGCGCGCATGACAAAATGACAGCATAGACCTCAGAAAAATTCGTCATGCTGATCCTTTCCTGCTCTATGCCTGTCTCACGACAGCCTCATTCCGCTTAATACACATAGGGGTATGTGCCTGGGAAATAGGAATATTTGTATTTTTCATAATCAACTTTCTGTTCCATACAATATCTTCGCAATGCATAGTTAAGGCTCATATGCTGCTCCCACCACTGCATTGTTTCCTCTCCCTCGTGCGTAAGCAAAGGCCCTGTTGACACTACAAACTCCTCCGACTGCATCATCTCCACGCTTACGGGGAAGCAAAGCCTGCCGTGGGGCAGCACTGTATAATCGGTCTTGTTGGGGTCGGCATCCTTATTAAAGTAACAGCTGATGGCCTTACTGACCTCATTGGACTCTCCATTCTCATTAAGCTCGTCATATTTGCCCACTCCGGCATAAGTGTGATAGCCTGCCTGCGCAAGATTCTTTTCCTTTCCGCTGTGATAGCACGACACAAGTGTGCCCTTATTATAGCCCACAAGACCTCCGATGACACCGTCGCCCGTGGCATAAGCCTCCACATCGCCCACATGGGCGCACGCCACAATGCCTCCTGACTCTCCTAACGTGCCTACAAGGCTGCCGCTATATATCTCAGTGTCGTGTGGCTCTGTCTGGCGTATGTTGCCCTCGGCATAGCAGCCTATAAAGATTCCGTCACACTTGTTTGCCAGAAGTCCTCTGCCGTCCACCTCTATCACATCAAAGAAGTTTAGCTTTTCTACAAACCCTAATATGCCCAGACTATAAAAGAACGGACTGCCGTAAAGGTTGCGTATGGTGCGTTTGCCGCCATTAAAATTGCCGGCAAACTCGTGTGTGGCATCGCCTATGCCACACCATTCTACCCATGCAGAGTCAACAAACAGCTCTGGCTGCAACACCAGGTCAGCGTCAAGTTTCACATACTGGTCTTCAAAAGACCTGCCGTTCTTCACCTCATGCGCAAATGACACTAACTGCTGCGCCGTACAGATGGTAAACGGTGCTGTTTCTTTGCCTGTATTGCCATAGATGTCATAGAGTGTGACAACGCCCTTATCATCCTTGCCCCAATAGAGCCAAGTGGCATCGTCGACCGTAGCCCCGGGGTCGTCGGCAAGAGTGAAATTGTTGCGATTGAGCATCTCTTCGGTGAGAAACACCGAGTTTTTCTTGAGGTCGCTGTTGTCGGGAGTCTCCACATACTGCCAGTCCATGTATTCCGCGCCCACGGTAATCTCCTCGTTCTCATGGTTGAGTGCCACGTTGATGGTGGTGCAGTGGCCTGCACGATACTCAAGTCCGTTACACTTGGCCTTATATGCCTTTGTGACGGTCTGCTCAGGGTTCATGGCATCAGGATAGCTCACATTGAACGTGAACTCTTGGTCTGCCGTGCCAGGTATAGCCAGCGCATAAAACATAAACTGCTTGCTCACGCCTGTGCCAGTGCCTTCGGGGCGCGGTATCCACATCTTTGTGTCCATGCGAGTGTTTTCTTCCTCGGGCAGAGCCTTGACACCTGCCGAGAGCTGGTCCCACTTATACTTGACGGGCATGCTCTTCAACATCATGTCACTTACCACTGTCTTGGCATCAGGCGACTCGCTGCTCGACGAATAGCCCGAGATGCTCACTATCACGCGCACATTGGCAAGGGCATGACAGAAGTAGAGCTTTGCCACAGAGCCACCCGTCTCTGCCACCTTATCTGTGTCAAAGGTGAGAAGCAGGTCGTCGGCCTTGATTTTCTCGTTGTCGGTGTGGTCTATATAGCTGTTTGTGGGGTCGACAGAGCGCAGACAGCTCGTGTATATGCCTGCCGACTCTTCCCATGTGAAGTTCTCTCTCGGCTGCGGCAGACTGTAGCCGATGTAAGTGTGCGGATTGGCGGCATCACTCCAATAGATTCGCTCAGGAGCCTGCCCCGGGTTTGCCTGCGTGCCGCCTTTGGTGTCGTCGCGGTTCCATACGCCCAACGCCTGTCCGTCATCCACCTTGCAGTCATAGACAATGCCATGATAGGTGAAGCCCGGTATAGACGACACGGTGCGCTTGATGGTGGTCAGCACCATCTGATCATCGTTCACAAAAAGGCTGCGCCCCACATAATTGTCCTTGTCAAGGGCAGGCGCACGCGAGACGGCCGTGCCTGCAACCGTAGCCTCCACGCCGTTGAGCGGCACGGCACGGTCGGCAAGACCGTTGGCAGAGTCGTCGATGTCACCAGCGCATGAGGCGAGACACAACATGAAAAGTATATAATAGATGTATTTTTTCATCGTTCTAACACATTAAAGATGATTGAGCGGCTCACGACCGCCACCAATGAGACACTTTACAGCCACCAACGAGGCTCTTTGTGAATGTAGAGTGGCACTCTATGAAAGCAGAGTGGCACTTAACAAAAGCAGAGTGGCACTTAACAAAAGTAGAGCGGCACTTTGCAAAAGCAGAGCGGCACTTTGTGAAAGCAGAGCGGCATTTCATGAATGCAGAGCCTCACTTTACCGCCGCCCAAGCCACACGTCACGTCACGACATGCAGCCTTGGCTGCAAGCTATCGGCTACGCATCATGGGTTTTGAGCTTCACCCTGACCAGACAACACCACCTTGACAGGATAACAAGTACCCTCCTCAAATTTCGTAATGCCGAGAATGGCACTGTAACGCCTTTCGCCGTCGCGCAGCCACACCACCGCTTTTTTGTCAAGCACACACGGCGGCACATACAACATATAGTGTTTTGCTTTTGAAATGTCACGCAATGCGGTGTAGGTGGCAGTGTTAGGCACCGTGCCGTAGACCCTGCTGTTGCCACCGCCGGGCATTGGGTTGCCAGTCATTGACAGTATGGACGAGCGTTTGTAATCTTTCTCTTCCAGAAACTCCACTCCCAGCACCCTGCCGTTGTTTTCATAGGAGCATGAAGCCTTTTCGCGGTAGTTGTAACTCTCGCTCTCATAGCACTCGTCGGCATAGTAGTCGCCCACCACTATCTCCGCCCCGTCGATGTCGGGCATACCTTCAATCGTGAGAACAGCGTCCGACGACAGCGGCCAAGGCTGTTTCACCCCCTCCACCTCATGCGTCAGTGCCGCGTCGTCCACAGTGATGTCAAGCCTCGCCACCTTATGTCTAAACCACAGATGCACCTCCTTGGCTCCAGTCTGCCTTACTCCCTGCGCCCACACCACGTCGCTCCGTTTGAAACGCTCTGTCTTGCTCTGGTCGGCGCAAAAAAAGTTGCTCGGGCGCGAGTAGCGCACGTTGTTTACAACGAAGTTGCGTATGCCAGTGGTGTTTTGCGCCGTATATATATAGGTGGTGGCCTGTGCCTCAACACTCTGTCCGCCGCTAACATAGGTGTCACCGTCAAACGACATGCTAAACGTGTAGTAGCCAGAGCCCCACTGCTCGCCCGTCTGATGGTCGAATGTGTGCGGACAGATGATTTTCATGCGAAGCGGTTCGCCGTCCTCAAAGCCCAGCCCGTCCATCGTGGTGCGCGTGAGAGGCTCTCCCTCAAAGGGCAGCACGCTCATGCGCACCGCCACTACATCAGCGTTGGCGGCAGGCGCATCGTCATCGGTGGCAGAGCAGCCCACGAGCATTGCGGGCAGCATCAACGCCAGCAGGCGTTGCAGGTGTTTGTCTATTTTATACATGATACTGTGTCAGTTGGGTTGTTCTAATGGGTTCCAGTCGTCCACCTCAGCAGCCGTCAGCGTTCCCTGCGTGAGCGTGGGATAGCGGTGTTTGTAACTCAGCGGGTCTGCCACATAGCGCATGGCGCAAGGATGTCTTGCCCCGCGGTTGGCGTTATACCACCAGATGGCATAGTTCATGGCGTGCCATGGGGCGAGGCCATAATAGTTCTTGTAGTTGCCGAGATGCAATAGCGAATACATAGGCACATTATGCGCGAGATAGTCATTCTTGGCGCACAGTATGTCGGTGGTGCTGCCCCTCACATACTCCAGCAGCGAGTAGTCGTCGGCAGTAGAGCCTATGGCGTTGGCCGAGGGAGAGAGGGTCTTGTCATAATAGTTGCACATGAAATTGAGAAACGACGGCTTCAGGGCGGCTGTCTTCTCGCTTTTCTTCTGGTCACTGAGCTTTATCTGCGGCCTGAGAGTGCCTTTGACATCTGTGCCTATCAGCGCACCGCCAGTGATGCCCCCCGCCGCCTGCATACAACCATACATGCACACGTCAGAAGCCGTGCCTACGAGAGGGCCACCAGCGTCGCCCACGTGCAGGCAACCCACCACATAGGATGTGCCTTTAACGCCTGCGCCCATGCTCAGAAAGCCTGCCATGCTGTTGCCAGTGCTTGGCGCGAGCAGCGAGATGCCCACGAGATATATGGGGTTGACACCCTCGCGCAGCAATGCGGTGTTGTGGGTGCTTTCGACGCGCAGGTTGGTGACCGACGCGCCGTTTGGGGCCGCGCCGTTCATATATCCGAAGAGACATTCCTCGCGCACATAGACATTCTTGATGGTGTGTCCTCCCCCGTCAAAGTTGCCCATGAAAGGATTGTCGGCGGCATTGCCCACGCTCTCTATCATCCAGTCCTTGAGGTCGAGGTCTGTGTCAAGCACCACAGAGAAGTTCAGTCGCAGGTTTTCGTCATAAAACGGAAACGGACCCCTCAGATAGTCACGCTCAGAGTGGGCTGCCATGTCGGCATTGGCGGGATAGTAATGGTCATAGAATATGAAGCCCTCCTTTTCTGCCTCCTCTTCCTCCACCCACACGGGGTTATACTGGCTGTTGGTCCTTGACCATCCGTAGCTTTCTGGCACTCTCACCACTTGTCCTCCCACAATGGTCTCCTTATAGGTCTTCACGAGACGGTAGAGCTCGGTGGTCTGTGTCG
>CAMGFM010000088.1 GCA_946055365.1 uncultured Prevotella sp.
TCCTTCAAGGTGTTCATGAATGCCTCAAAGTAACCGCCGTATGTCAATATCCGCCATTTCATAATGCAAAGATAGCAAAAGTTGCCTAATCATACAACCATTACATGGATTTTTGTAGATAATTATCAAATTGTTAGTGTCACTTGCACACTAAAAAGCGGCATTGTAACATCGCATGGTGTCATCCTGCAACAATACAGTGCCGCCTGTCATGTGTTTTCTTTCATTTTCAGAAGAGCGGAAATCACCCTATCACCCAGTCAGAGATGGTGCGTCTCACGGGGTCAAAGCTGATGCCCACCTTCACAATGGGCAGACCACAGAGGGCAAAGCGCGAGGCATAGTCCTTGAGGTCAATCTGGCGAGCCGCCGACACGGCGTTACTGCCCAGCTTCAGTTCAAAGAGATAAAGCGATCTGGACGTGCGCATCACCATGTCCACGCGTCCCGTCGGGGTGTGTACCTCCACGTCCACATATCTCCCCATGAGCGATAATATGATGTAAAGCATCTGCTGATAGTGACCCTCCGAAGTGGCATTGTCGCAATAAGGCACAGTGAGCAGGTAAGCCTGAAGCAGACGGAGCATACCGTCAAGATCGTCATTGTGCAACATACGATACATTTTGGCTATGGTGGTCATGCCGCTTTCCCAACATGCCGCAACATAACTGGGCAGCAAACTCTCCATAAGTCCAATGCGTATCTCGCCATTGGGTATGTCAAGAGTGTAAAGCCGCGACATAGGGTCATAGTCCTTTATTGTGACATAGCCACTCTGATAAAGCAGAGGTGTCAGAGATGACATTTTCTCTGTCGGAGCGTCAAATGAAGAGGCAAGGGCCTCCATGCAGCTGATGTCAGAGGGCAGCACATGAAATTTTCGCAGCATCTCAATGAGATAGGTGGGCGTGCCAGAAGAAAACCAGTAGCTGTCAAGCATCCTATCCTGAAAGGCGTTGAGCAGGCTGAACGGGTTGAAGATGTCGGGAGAGGGCCATGTGAAATGATAACCGTCATACTGGCTCTTCAGCGAGCGCACAGCCTCATCGTGTGTCTGGCCGCGGCTGTCGGCAAAGTCGGCAATATAGTCGTCCATCTGCGTCAGCATCTCCTCCTCACTGATGCCGCACACCGCTGCATAGTCATTAAGCATGGAGATATTCTTCAGGTTGTTAAGCTCACTGAATATGCTGAGCTGCGAGAACTTAGTTATGCCCGTGAGAAAGACAAACTTCAGGTATGGGTCAGAGGCTTTCAGAGGCGAATAGAAGTTGCGCATCACATTGCGGAGTACGGGCAGGGATGTCTCTTCGTGTACCACATCGAGCAGCGGAGCGTCATATTCGTCTATAAGCACCACCACCTTTCTGCCCGTCTGCATGTATGCCGCACGTATCAACGCCGTGAAGCGGTCGTTGCAGTCGGTTGCAGGGGAGGTAATGCCATACTGTTCCTCATATTCTGCAAGACGGTTGCCGAGATAGCGTTCCAGACGATCCTTGTCCATGTGCTTGCCTGAAGCCATGCTTATTCTCAGCACGGGATAAGCCGTCCATTCCTTCTCCACGCTGTCGATGTAGAGACCCTTGAACAGCTCTCTGCGTCCCTCAAAGTAGGCCTTGAGAGTAGAGATAAGCAGCGACTTGCCGAAACGACGCGGACGATTCAGGAAAACATGGCTGCTGAGATGTGTCATCTTCCATATATACTCGGTCTTGTCGACATAGAGACAGTCGTCCTCTATTATCTTTTCAAATGTCTGTATGCCTACGGGCAGTCTTTTCAACGATTTCTTTTCCATAAACGACGGTATCTATCGGGTGTTTTTGTCATATTTATAATAAGGTATGCGCCACGTGCATCTGTCACAAAGTTAAGTATTTTATTGCAGACACACAAATTATCAGTGATGTACATGCCTTTGACAATGTGGCGTGCTGCGTGATATTATGTTTTTTTAAAAGGTGACACACAAGAGAGTGCTGCCATTGACATGCAAAAGTGCCACTTAACCAACGTAAAGTGCCGCTTTTGTATTGCGAAAGAGCCACTTTGCCAATGTAAAGTGCCACTTTTGCATCACATATCGCCGCCTTGCCGACACAAGAAAGCATCTCTGACACAAGAAAGTGTCTCCTCCGTTCTGCCACGACGGTCTCTCTGGGCTGCGGACGTTGCCGTGGCTCTCAGCAGGAGGCGAGAAAAGAACGGTAGGCGTGCAGCACGCCATGCCGTCCCGTCTCCTTGAGAAACCTCAGATAGTCTGTGGGCGACATGCCTGCGATGTCGTGAAACTCATGATTGAAGTGGCTGTGGTCGGCATAGCCATAGCGGCGCAGCAATGGCTCCATACTGTCGTGGCGGTGTTCCGTAAGCGCGCCAACGGCAAGATGAAGACGCTGTATGCGCTGCATCTGTTTGGGGCTTACGCCTATGTTCTCGACAAAGACACGCCTGAACTGCCTCTCGCCCATACATGCCACGTCGGCAAGCTCACTGACGGGCATGTCGGGATGCCGCGACATGACGTGAAAGGCATGTGAGAGCCGCCCGAGACAATAAGGCGCACGTGACGGGGCGAGCCTCTGAAGCAGAAAACGCTCTATCATGGCTATGCAGTCTGCCGTGGTGGCAGAATCAAGCACTCTCTCCTGCAACTCTCTCAGCCCCCTATCACACAAAGAGTCGAGCAGAGCGGGACCACTCGCAAACTCCCTGCACGGTATGCCCATAATGACCTGCGAGGCATAGGGATAGAACGACACCGAGATCATCTCTATGTCTTCGGCAGTGCTGATAAATTTTGCCTTGTCGTAGATGCCGATGACCGAAGCCCTCATCAGGGGTTGTGCCACGCCATCCACGTCAAACGGTCTCTTTCTGTGAAACTGCCAGCGCAGGCTTCCCGAGGGCATGATGACCTGAGACAGGCCAGCGGAGTCTGTCTGCAATATCCAATAGTGACGCACATACGGGCGCAACGCCTCGCACGGCATTATCGTCTCTGTCCTTATCATCTGCTCTTTGTGGGGTCTGTGATAATCGTAACACGCAGGCGCGTAATCCATAATGCAGAGCCTGCCATCCTTGTGGGGGGCGTGATAACATATAACACGCAGGCACGTAATCCATAACATAGAGTCTGCCGTCCTTGACAATGGCGTGCCTTTGTCTCAAGCGTCACATGCGTGACGGCAAGGCTCATGGCACGCTTTGCACATTGTGCATTATACCCTGTTATATAATACACGCCGCAACATCTACATTGTTACATACACCTTATTATATTATACATTATTATATTAATATCCCCACAAACCGTCCGTCATCTCACTGTGCCTTAACTGTGATGCAGCCCTCCAGACCTCTTTGCGCATCGCTTACCTTGAGCGTGATGTCGCCTTTCTTGCCGTTGCTTTGCATCACCACCACCAGCTGTCCGCTGAAAAGCCTCATCTCAGGGCGCGTGAACGGCTGCAAAGAGGTGGCATCGCCGTTGCAGGATGCCTTGTAGCCGGCAGCCCCAGTCACCTCAAACGTGAGGTTGTCGGCCGCGTCAGGGCAGGGAGTGCCGTGTGCGTCGGCAAGACCCACCGTCACATAGCACAAATCTGTGCCGTCAGCATTTATCACGCTGCGGTCGGCAGAGAGGGTAATGGCAGCCGGCTCGCCTGCGGTGCGCACGGAGAGCGTGTCAACGGCGTTGCCGTCATAGTCAAATGCCACCACCTTGATCTCTCCAGGCTCATATCTCACGTCATTCCAGCGCAGACGGTAGCGGTCAAGCCGCATGCCGGGGTTCTTGATCTTGCGTCCCTTGCTCACGCCGTTGACAAACAGCTCTGCCGAGGGCCATGACGTGTAGCAGTAGACGGGGGTTGTCTCGCCCTCACGGCCGGGCCACGTCCAGTGGGGCAGCACATGGAGGGTGTGGCTGTCGCCATTCCAATGACTGCGATAGAGCCAATAGCGATCCTTGGGCAGGCCCGCAAGGTCGCAGATGCCAAAGTAGCTGGAGCGCGATGGCCAGTATTCGTCGTATGGAGACGGCTCTCCGAGATAGTCAAAGCCAGTCCACACAAACTCGCCTATGGTGTAGTCGCGGTCATCCTGCATTGCCCAGTCGTCATCGGGCAGGTTGCTCCACGAGCAATACTCAAGATCATAGGACGAACATTGACCGTCGTCGTAGGTCTTGCCATATCCAGCCTCGGCAGGAAACTTATACACGCCTCTCGAGCTGACCGTAGAAGCCGTCTCTGAGCCAAGGAGGAAGCCCTGTGGCAACTGTGTGATATTTTTGTCATACTTGTGTACGCGATAGTTGAAGCCTGGCACATCCATTACCTGCGCAAATCCAGAGGCGAGCGCATCCTCGGCTCTGTCCATGCCCTGTGTCACGGGACGAGTGGGGTCAAGGCTGTGGCAGAGAGCCTGCAGACGGGCGGCAATGTCACGTCCCTCGGCACTCCACTGCTCTGGTATCTCGTTGCCTATGCTCCACATCACGATGGAGGGGTGGTTGCGGTGGCACAAGACAAGGTTTTGTATGTCGCGGTCGGCCCATTCCTTGAAGTGCAGCGCATAGCCGTTCTTGCACTTGGGATATATCCACATGTCAAAGCTCTCTGCCATGACCATCATGCCCATCGAGTCGCACACCTCCATCTGCCATGTCGACGGCATGTTGTGCGCCGTGCGTATGGCATCGGCTCCCATGTCCTTCATAATCCTTATCTGGCGTATGAGGGCAGCCTTGTTCTGTGCCGCGCCGAGCGGTCCGAGGTCATGATGCAGGCACACGCCCTTTATCTTGCGTGACTTGCCGTTGAGCATAAAGCCGCCATAGCGCGACACTTCCACACTGCGTATGCCCACCTTTGTGCGTGTCTCGTCTATGACGCGCCCGTTGTGGCTGAGGCGCGTGACGAGTGTATATAAATAAGGTGTCTCTGGCGACCACAGCCTTGCATCGCCCACCTCCATCACAACATCCGTACGGCCGTCACCTGCACCGGGCTTCACGGCGGAAGCCTTTGCCACGGTGTTGCCGCCGTCATCGAGGAGTGCTGTCTCCACGTCAAGCCCGTTGTGAGAGGGCGTGCTGACGAGGGTGCTGACGGCTATCCTCGCACTCTTGCCGCCGTCTGCAATAGACTCTGTCCTCACCCAGCTGCCCCAAGTGTCTATGTGTGCGGCGTGTGGTGTTGTCGTGAGGATCACTTCACGGTAGAGACCACCGCCAGGATACCACCGTGAACTCTCCTCGCGGTTGTTGAGACTCACGGCTATGGTGTTTTTGCCTTTCTTGAGATAGGGTGTAGCGTCTATGCGAAACGCATTGTAGCCATACATCCACACTCCCGCAAGCCTGCCGTTGATGTAGACGTGAGGCTCTGCCATCGCGCCGTCAAAATGGAGCATGGCTGTCTTTGGCAAAGACTTCAATGTGACTGTTGTCTTGTAATATCCCCTGCCTATCCACGGCAATGCCCCTGAGCGTCCCGACTTCTCGCTCTTCTCTGTCTCGCCGTTCTGCTCTATGGCAACGAACTGCAGGTCGTGGCTCTTGTCAAACGGGCCGTCTATGGCCCAGTCGTGGGGTATGGTAACGGGCTTGTAGTGTATGCTGTCTCTCGAAAACAGCCAGTTTTTAAGAGACATGCACTGTCTCGTCTGCGCCGTGACAGTGAGCTGTGACGCTACTGCGATGACCATAAGAATGGTCTTGCGTATAGAAAATCGTTTCATATATATTTTTGAGGTGTGTGAGTTTCTTGTTTTTTAAGCTGTAAATTACATGTGGCATGGCTTTCGGAGAAATACACGCTGACTCTCGTCACATCCCCGTCGGCAATCCGCAACGCAATGATGACGGCAGGTCGCAAGGAATGGCGGCGTGTGTTGTCAGAAGTGCCACTTTGGAGATGCTAAAGTGCCTCTTTAAGATGCTAAAGTGCCACTTCCTGAATGATAAAGTGGCACTTTTGAAATGTCAACGTGCC
>CAMGFM010000089.1 GCA_946055365.1 uncultured Prevotella sp.
AAACAAATCATTTAACCTAAACCGACCAAATCATGAAAGTCAGTATCAGCAGACTGATATACACAGTCGTCATGTTGCTCTTGACGCTGCCTGCATCGGCGGTGGAAACAACAATAGAGTTTAGCTACGGCCTGCGCGACGTGGAATACTGGGGCACGAAGAAAGTAGAGTCTTATGACGTGGCCATCCGCATAGCCGAACCCACCCTTGTGGGCAGGCAGATAATGGGCCTTACCGTGCCTTTTGCCTCTACCGAGAACCTCAGCGGCTTCTCTGGCTGGCTCAGCAAGGAGCTTGTCGTGGGCAAAAATGAGGACGGCAAGAAAGTAAACATGCCCGACATCGTGTCGGTGAGCGCACAGCCCATCAACAACACCCTTGTCGTGAAGTTCGCAGAGCCATATACCATACCCGAAGAGGGCGTGTATGTGGGCTATTCGTTCACCGTGGATGCCATAGACGGCACTACTGGCTCGCCCGTGGCCGTCACACCCGACATCCATCAGGACGGTTTCTACCTCCATTCTTCACGCACATATCTTGCATGGGGCAACTATGCCGAGGCGCAGCATCATGTGTCGGCAATGAAAGTAATCATTGCCTATGACCAGCCCGACAACGCCGTGGCCGTAGGGGCGGTGAAAGAGGGACGCGCGGCACTCAACGAGACGGGCAGACTGCCTGTCGAGATCATCAATTATGGCGCAAAGCCCGTGACATCTGTCGACTTTACCTACACCGTGGACGGCGTTGACGCTACGGGACACGCCGACATAGAGCCTGCCATCACCAATGTGTTTGGCATGTCGCGCACTATAGACCTGCCCATAATGCCGCTTTCAGAGAAGGGAAGCTATGATATAACGTTTGCAATAAACAAGGTGAACGGCGGCGACAACGCCACGCCTTCAAAGGCAAAGGGCGAATCAAAGGTCAATGTCTATGCTTTCGTGCCTACACACCGCCCGCTTATGGAGGAATATACTGGTCTGTGGTGTGGATACTGCCCCCGCGGATATGCAGGATTGGAAGAGATGAACGCACGCTACCCCGATGAATTTGTGGCAGTGTCCTATCACTATGACGACGTGATGCAGAGCCTTATGCTGAGCGAGTTTCCCAATAAGGTGAACGGCTTCCCCGCAGCCTATCTTGACCGTATCTTTGACACCGATGCCTATTGCGGATTTGGAGAGTGGGGCAAGTTTGGCATAGAGAAGACTTGGAAGGACATGGCGGACATCCTGGCAAAGGTAGACATCTCTGCCAAGGCTTATTTTGACGACTCCGACCCGAACATAGTGAAGGTTGAGACCTCGCTGAGGTTTATTGAGGACATGCAGGACATCAACTACCGCCTGCAATATATACTCACCGCCGACGACCTGTATGACCCCACGGGCAAGAATGCCAACTGGAATCAGGTGAACTATTATTATGGCAGCCCTGAATTTGCGGGACAGCCGGGCATGGACATCTTTGTCAACACCATGAACAGCGTCTCAGGACTCCATTTCAACGACGTGGCACTCAGCATCAGCAGTTACAGTCCTGACGGCACCGTGCCTGTCGAGGTCAAAGAGGGCGAAGTGTATGGCAGTACATACAAGTTTGACATCAGCGGCGTGATGTGCCTGAAGCAGGAGTTCATGGGCGACCCCATAATTCAGGATGTCAACAAGCTCAATGTCATAGCCGTGATTGTGGATGCCGAGACTGGCTACTCTATCAACAGCTACAAGGCTCATGTAAAGGCAAGCTACGCCGACGGCATAGCCTCTGCCGAGGCAGACAACCATGTCGTGAAGACCGTTTACTATGACCTTGCCGGACGACAGATAGACAAGCCGCGGCATGGAGTGTATGTGTGCCGCGAGACTCTCGCCAACGGTAAGACGCGCAGCCGCAAGGAGGCACGATAGACCGCACTCGACTTATGTGCAGACAGCATATATATACATTAATAATATTATAGCGGGAACTGTGGAGTTGAACAACACCTTTTAATATAGGTAAATAGTGAATAATCAACAGCAGTCACCAATATGAAAAAATAATAACAGGAAAAAGAAATGAAAAGATTTTTTGTCATATCATCCATCCTCGCAGCCTCTGCGATGGCATCCTTGGCGCAGGACGACCGTCAGGCGTTGATCTATCGCATCACCAGCGACATGACAAGGACAGAGAGCTACACCTATAATGACATGATGAAGCTTAGCGTGCGCACTATTATTGATGAGAGTACGGGCGGTTTCTTCAGATATTCACACGAGTATGACGAGGACGGACTGCTCACCATGATACTCACAGAGCAGGATCTCACCTACATGAACGATGCAGAGAACCTCACGCCGGTGTCAAAGGTTGTCTACTCCTACTATGAGGACGGCACAATCGCAACGCGCGACAACTACAACCGCAACAAGAAAACGGGAAACCTTGACCAGAGCGCACACATCGAATATAGCTATGACGACAACGGCAACCGCGTAAGGCAGGAGCAGTTCTGGGTGGGCGACTCAAAGCCTTTCTTCCGCATACTCAGCTCCTATGACAACGAGGGGCGACTCATGCATGAGGAGGAATATCAGCAGAGCAGTAGCGATCCCGACACTTACAAGATGACGGGCAAGCTGCTCTACTCCTACAACGATGACGGCATGCTCACGCAGGTGGACTATTCGGTCATCACGGTGAGCGGTGACGGCTTCGAACTATATAAGACAGACACCTATGAGTATAGCAATGGCGATATGACAAGGCATCAGACAATATCGGCTGAGGGCACTGTGTCTTCGCGCAACGACTATACTTATGAGTTGCTTGAGGATGCCAAGGATGCGATTGTGCCTTACAGCCCCGAGTTTAGCATTGACAACGACGGCATGTCGCAACACATACGTATAAAGGAGGAGAACTGGGCGCAAAACCTCAACACTGGCATGCTGTCGCGCACCTATGACCTGCTCTATTTCTATCAGAGCGTCGAGTCGGGCATTGCAGGCACGCGCACAGACCGCGCCGCGTCCATGTCTTATGACTCTGCCACACGCAGCCTCGGCATATACGGCGCAGACAGCGGCTACAGCCTGAGAGTGTGTGCCGCTTCTGGCGAGACGGTAATGTCTGTTGACAACTGCCGTCAGAGCGTAGACCTCTCCAGACTTGCCCCTGGTGTGTATGTAGTGACTCTCCACAAGGCAGGATGCGAGACTATGGCGCACAAGATTGCCGTCAAATGACGTGGCCTCTTGACACATGTAAAATATAGATAACTATAAAGACTGGTCTTAAAGACAAAAAGATAAGTCATTAACGCGCTCAGCCATGACCTACAATCCGAAATCGGTGATTGGGTCATGGCTGTTTCTTGTGTGCGTGGGCAAGCCCTGTCTCGCAAAAGCTACACTTTAGCGTCAGTAAACAGGCTTTTTGGTGTTTACAAAGAGCCACTTTACCATTCACAAAGAGGCACTTAACCCACGCAAAAGCGTCACTTTCTTTTCGCCAAAAAAGGCACTGTGCTGTCGTAGGGTGTCACTTGCTACAGCACAGTGCCTTTTCTTTTTGTGCATGTCTCGCCTCTGTCATTGGCGAGAGTGCGCAATCGGCACGCTCTCATGCCCGTTTGCCTTGCATGGGTGTGGTCGTGCCTTGCGCGTGTCACGTGCAGGGGCGTAGGCACATCGCGTTGTTTATTCATAAATGTCCTCTATGTCCATTTCGCCGTTCACCTCCTGCATGTCGTCCTCGCCGCTTTCGCCGCCGCTGCACGGGTCATAGCCCTCGGGCAGTCCAAACGTGGTCTCTGGGCTGTAGGGCAGGGTGCGGTCGGCATACACCTTTTTCATGTAGTAGGCCCATATAGGCAGGGCCATGGTGGCACCCTGTCCCATGCGCATGGAGTCAAAATGCACGTCGCGGTCTTCGCCTCCCACCCAGCAACCGCTCACCAGCTCGGGCGTGAAGCCCATGAACCAAGCGTCAGAGTTGCGGTTGGTGGTGCCAGTCTTGCCTCCTATCTCTCCGGGAATGTTATATTTATAGCGCAAGCGTCCGCCCGTGCCGCCGTCGATAACGCCCTTTAGCAGCACGATCATCTTGTTTGCGCTCTCCGCGCTTATCACCTCGTTCATGATGGGCTGAAACTCGCTTATGACATTGCCCTCGTTGTCCTCAATCCTTGTCACGAAGAGCGGTGCTGTGCGTATGCCGCCGTTGGCAAAGGCGGTGTAGCCGCTCACCATCTCCGCTACGGACACCTCGCAAGGGCCGAGACACAGCGACATCGACGGGTGTATGTCGGGGTTGTTGATGCCATAGTCGTGCAGCAGCTGCACAAACTGTTGCGGACTCAGCTTGTTCATGAGATACGCGCTTATCCAGTTGTTAGATTGTGCCAGTCCCCATTTCAGGGTGACCATCTCTCCATAGCGTTTGTTGCTGCTGTTGCGCGGTGTCCACGGCTGTCCTGCCACCATGTATGTGGTCTGCACGTTGGGAGCCTCGTCGCACGGCGAAAAACTGTTCTCCATGGCGAGCGAATAGAGATAGGGCTTGATGGTGGAGCCCACCTGCCGTCGGCCCGTAGTGACCATGTCATACATGAAATGCGTGAAGTCCACTCCGCCCACATAGGCCTTTACCGCTCCTGTCCTCGCCTCCATGCTCATGAAGCCTGCCCGCAGAAACGACTTTACATATCTTATGCTGTCCAAAGGTGTCATTGTGGTGTCTATGTCGCCGTGATAGGTAAACAGCGACATGTCTGTCGGGGTGTGAAACGAGCGGTAAATCTCGTCGTCTGACGCTCCGCTGGCCTTGAGTGCGCGATAACGCTCGCTTTGCAGCACCGCTCGCTCCATAATCTGGTCTACCTGCTTCTTGGTGAGGGCCGACGAGAACGGGGCGTTGGCCTTGCCGCGTTTCTCCTTGAAGAACTCAGGTTGCAGATACTTTGCCACGTGCGCATAGACGGCTTCCTCCGCATATTTCTGCATGCGCGAGTCGATGGTGGTATACACTTTCAGTCCGTCGGTGCTGAGGTTGTAGTTGCTGCCGTCTTTCTTGAAGTTCTTGTTGCACCATCCGTAGAGAGGGTCGGTGACCCATGCTATGGAGTCAATCACATATTGGCGTTTGTTCCATGATGGATAGTTGGCGATGTCGGGCTTGTTTGCCGACATGTAGAGTCGCAGGAACTCGCGCAGATAGGGTGCCGAGCCGTCCTTGTGGTCGTTGCGGTGAAAGTCAAGTGCAATGGGTTTGGCGCAGGCCTCCTCATACACGGCATCGTCTATGTATCCCGCCTTTCTCATTTGCGACAGCACAACGTTTCTTCGCTCACGGCAACGCTCTGGATAGCGCACCGGGTTGAAGAGCGACGGGTTTTTGCACAGGCCTATCAGCGTTGCGGCCTCCTCAAGGCTGAGGTCTTTTGGCTCTTTGTTGAAGTAGGTGGCAGAGGCGGTCTTTATGCCCACCGCATTGTGCAGGAAATCAAAATAGTTAAGGTACAGTGCGATGATTTCCTCCTTGGTGTAGTTGCGCTCAAGTTTCACTGCAATCACCCATTCTATGGGTTTTTGCAGCGCGCGTTGCATGGTGCTTTTGGCTGTCTCTGAATATAGCTGCTTGGCAAGCTGCTGTGTGATGGTAGAGCCGCCGCCTGCGCTTGTCTTGCCGAGCAGTCCTCGCTTCACCACGGCGCGTCCCAGGGCTATGAAGTCCACGCCCGAGTGGTCGTAAAACCTCACGTCCTCGGTGGCGATGAGGGCCTGCACGAGATGCGGAGAGAGGCTTGAGTAAGGCACGCAGATGCGGTTTTCGCGGTTAAAGCTCCATGTGCCTAGCACCTTGCCGTCAGCAGAATATATCTGGGTGGCAAAACGGTTTATAGGGTTTTGCAGGTCTTCCACGGGAGGCATATATCCTATCCATCCGTTCCATATAGCCG
>CAMGFM010000090.1 GCA_946055365.1 uncultured Prevotella sp.
GGAGGGTGTGCATATCTCTCATGATACGAAGGTGGACGACTACTGTACATTTGGTTATGGAACAAAGATTGCCGGTGATTGTGAAGTACATAGTGCGGTGATCTTCTCTTCTGGAGTCATCGTCAATGCTAATGTACGTATTGGTGGTGCGTCTATGGTCACAGGTGGTGTTCGCATAAGCAAGGATGTTGCTCCGTTCATCGTAGCCACCGACAACCCAGGGCGCTACGCCGGAGTGAACGAGACGCTGCTCCAGAACTCAGGAACGGAGCATAAGGTCATCGGACACAGCGCCAATGCCTATCGTCTTGTGTTCCATGGACAGACCAGCGTGTTTGATGCGACCATCCAGATACGCGAGCAGGTGCCTTCAGGCAAGGAGATAGACACTATCGTCAAGTTCCTTGAGGCCACGCAACTGGGCATCATTGGCAAGATGTGAGCCTTGCAAGACTAAGAAAATTTCATACCGTTTATATATTAGTGTTGTTATTTCAATGGCGGTAGGGGGTACGTGACGTATACCCTGCCGTTTTTTTTGTACCCATACTCCGCATGACACCTTCGCATGGCAGACAGCGTGCCTGCATAGCGTCGCTTTTGCTTTTGAAAAGTGCCGCTTTCTTGTTCGTAAAGTGGCACTTTATTCTTGCAGAGTGTCACTTCAGCCTTGCAGAGTGGCACTTTGTGCAGCCAAGGGCTGCCACTTATGTTTTTCCTGCCGCCGTTTCATGTTTCCCGTTGTCAATAGCCGACGGTACATTCAAACCCCGCCTGCTTCACCAAGTCCCTTATAGCGTCGAGCTGCTCGCGCGTGGCCTTGAGCAGGGTGGGGCATGGAGTCTCGCGGTCGATGGTGTATATCATCACCTGACGCGGCTTTATGGTGCGCAATGCTTCTATCCACGGCTTGACGAAAGCCTCTCCCGTGTTGTCCACGTCATAGCCTTCGTCAGAAACGCCGCGCATGAACATCGTCTGTATGACAACGTGTCCATCAAAAGACCTCATTGTCTCTATCACGCGCGCCACGTCATAGTCCTGCGCCACGGGACGATCCACCCTCCTTATGTATTCCGGGCTTACGGTGTCGAGCTTCAGGATGTTGTTGTCGGCCATCAGCAGTGCCTCGTGTACATCGGGGCGGTGTGCCATAGTGCCGTTGCTCAGCACCGACACCTTTGCCTCGGGATAATATCTGTCGCGCAGGCTCACCGTGTCGCGCATGATGTCCAGAAAATGCGGGTGTGCCGTAGGCTCTCCGTTGCCCGAGAAGGTAATAACGTCAAGCGGTATGCCCTGTTCAGACATTTCCCTTAGCTTTTTTTCGAGACACTGCGCTATGAAAGGCCTTGACGGTCTCGGCTTTGACGCGTGCCTTGAGGCGTTATAGCCCACTTCACAGTATATGCAGTCAAACGTGCATAGCTTGCCGTCGTCAGGGTTGACGTTAACGCCGAGTGACACGCCGAGACGGCGGCTCTTGATAGGCCCGCTAATGGGCGATGGATAGAGTAACATATTGTCTTTTGTAATGTTTTTGTATAATGTAACGTGTGATTTGGTGTGCGTCTCTTGGGGTGTAGTGTCGACGTGACAGACGCGAATGACGGCACAAAGGTAGGCAAAAAAAACGGGCTGTTGGCTGTTAATGGTAGTTAATCAGTTGTCGGAACAAATTATTTTTTGTTATTTTGCACCTATATAGCAATAATATGTCCATTACAACATGGTAAAAAGAAGAAAACACACCCGCAGTCGCCAAGGATTGCAGGCGGTAACCTTGTGTATAAGCACGGCGATGGTCTTGATATTGCTGGGCATCGTCGTCTTCTCCGGGCTTGTGGCTCACAACCTTTCTGCATACGTCAGGCAGAACATTGTGGTGAGCCTTGTGCTTCAGGACGACATGACAGACGGAGAGGCGAAACTCTTTTGCGACAAGCTCAGGCACAAGCCCTACACCCACACACTGCAATATATCAGCAAGGAGCAGGCGTTGAGCGACGGCATAAAGGAGCTGGGCGTAGACCCCAGAGAGTTTGTTGACGCCAACCCTTTTCTCTCCTCGGTGGAGATAACGCTGCTCAACAGCTACGCCAACAACGACTCCCTCGCCCTTATATCCAAGGAGCTGAAGGCTTTTCCCAAGGTCAGCGACGTGAAATATCAGAAAGACCTTATAGAGAGCGTCAATGCCAACATTGCCAAGATCAGCATCGTGCTTATAGTGATAGCCCTGCTTCTGACCATAGTGTCATTCTCGCTCATCAACAACACTGTGCGTCTCGGCATATACGCCCACCGCTTCTCCATACACACCATGAAGCTCGTGGGAGCGTCGTGGGGCTTCATACGCCGCCCCTTTGTGGCCCACAGTTTCATGCTCGGCATGATAGCGTCCACCATTGCGTGCTGTATGCTCGGCATCGGGGTGTACATGCTGATGATGTATGAACCCGACATCGTGGAGATAGTCACATGGGAGGTGCTAGCGTTCACCGCCGCCACCGTCTATGTCTTCGGCGCGACCATCACGTCGGTGTGTACATACATCTCCGTCAGCAAATTTCTGCGCATGAAGGCCGGCAGGCTCTACAAGATATGACCGCTAAGGGGCTGCCGAGTCTTGCCGACTGGCGTGTGCGTGCCTTGCCGACGGGTGTTGACAGCGTCGTGTAGGCGCGTGCCACATCTTTTGGCGCATGCCACACCTTATTATATATATAGCACAGTGACACACAGGTATCAAAAAAAGAAATTATACATATATGGACAGAAGAAATTATGCCTTTGACAAGGTAAACTACATCTTGCTGGCAGCCGGCATGCTGGTTGTGATTGTGGGCTTCATTCTCATGAGCGGCCCGGGCAGCGATGAAACCCAGTTTGTGGAGGACATTTTCAGCGCGCGGCGCATCAAGGTTGCGCCAGTGGTGTGCTTCATAGGCTTTGTGTCCATCATCTATGCCATCATGCGCAAGCCCAAGGACGGCGGAGAGGCATTAGGTGATGGCGGCGACGACTTGCCAAGTGACACCAAGTGAGGTTGCGGGGGAACAAACCGACAACATCAATTTTCTGACAACGGCGGGAGAGAGGCCAAAGCTCGGCACTGTGCAACGGCAGCACTCCGTGTGCGGCGGTGACATTGCGTAGCGTGACCCTAAACATGCGTTGCGCGGCGTTTGTGTGTGAGCCTTGCGGCATCGACACACGCCTTGCGGCATCAGTACACACGTGCTTGCGGCATCGACACACACGCCTTGCGACCTTACACACGTGATTGTAGCAGGCACACATTCCCACTTTAATAACACGAAGAAACAAAAAAGCATAAACAATGGATTGGATAGAGGCATTGATACTCGGCCTGTTGCAGGGGCTCACAGAGTATCTACCCGTCAGCAGCAGCGGACATCTTGCCATAGGCAGCTATCTCTTTGGCATAGAAGGCGAGGAAAACCTTGCCTTCACGGTGATGGTGCATGTGGCCACGGTGCTAAGCACGCTTGTGGTGCTGTGGAAAGAGATAGACTGGATAGTCAAGGGCGTGTTTAAGTTCAAACTTAACGACGAGACAAGATACATGCTCAATATCATAGTGTCCATGATACCCGTGGGCATAGTGGGAGTGTTCTTCAAGGACACCGTAGAAAAAATCTTCGGCTCGGGACTTGTGATTGTGGGGTGCATGTTGCTCGTGACCGCCCTGCTGCTTGTGTTTTCCTATTATGCCAAGCCGCGCCAGCGTGAGCGCATCACGCTCAGGGATGCATTCATCATAGGCGTGGCACAGGCGTGTGCCGTGATGCCGGGACTGTCACGCTCTGGCTCCACGATAGCCACAGGACTCTTGCTTGGCAATAAAAAGGAGAGTCTCGCCCAGTTCTCTTTTCTCATGGTCATACCTCCCATACTTGGCGAGGCACTCCTCGACGTGCTAAAGGGGCTGAAAGGCGAGGATACATTCGGCAATATTGATGTCCTGCCCCTTGCCGTAGGCTTTGTAGCGGCATTTGTGTCGGGCTGTCTTGCCTGCAAATGGATGATTAACGTGGTCAAGAGAGGCAAGCTGGTGTGGTTTGGTGTCTATTGCGCCGTGGCAGGAGCCGTCACACTGCTCTGTTCCATGCTCTGACCCCAGTCTTAACCACTCACCCAAAGCCCATCACCGACAATGAATTTCAATCATGGCGAGATATTCGCCATAAACACGCCCTAAGGGATGACCAGTGTTGGGGCGTTGGCCCGGGTGCGCAAGCTCATAAGCCTGCGTCTCGGTGTCAAGCGGGTCAAGATAGGCCATGCAGGCACGCTTGACCCGCTTGCCACGGGCGTACTCGTGCTGTGTACAGGCCGAGCCACAAAGCGCATAGAGGAGCTGCAGCGTCACGACAAGGAGTATGCCGCCACGCTACAGCTCGGTGCCACGACGCCAAGCTATGACATGGAACACGAAGTCAACGCCACCTATCCCACAGACGGCATCACGCTGCCAGTCATAGAGCATACACTGGCAAGGTTTGTGGGAGATATAGATCAGGTGCCGCCCACTTACAGTGCCTGCAAGGTCAACGGCGTGCGCTCCTATGACCTTCGTCGCAACGGCATGGACGTAGAGCTTGCCGCAAAGCGTGTGCGCATAGACGCAATAGACATTATAGAGTTTGACGAGCCCTCCATGCGCCTGTCAATAAGGGTGTCGTGCGGCAAAGGCACATACATAAGGGCACTCGCGCGCGACATTGGCCGCGCGCTTGGCACCGGGGCCTACCTGCTGTCGCTCTGCCGCACCAAGGCAGGCGACTTCTCCGTAGCCAACAGCATCACGCTCGACGACTTTCCGCAATGGCTGCAGGCTCAGGAGATAGAAACAGACACCGAAATACCTACACACAAATAAAGGCAATGAAATTATCACAGTTCAAGTTCAAGCTTCCCGAGGAGCAGATAGCACTCTATCCCCACAGCATAGTGCGTGAGTATAAGAACGACGACGGCGAGATCGAGACTTATCGCGTGACACGCCGCGACGAGTCACGCCTCATGGTGCTGCACCGCCGTTCTCAGACGATAGACATGTTTCACAAGGACGACGACGGCAAGCCCATCGAGGGCAAATATCTTGACTTTCGCAACCTGCTTGACTATTTTGACGAGCATGACACGTTCATATTCAACGACACCAAGGTCTTTCCCGCGCGTCTCTACGGCACTAAGGAGAAGACAGACGCCAAGATAGAGGTGTTCCTGTTGAGGGAACTCAATGAGGAGATGCGCCTTTGGGACGTGCTTGTAGAGCCTGCGCGCAAGATAAGGATAGGCAACAAGCTCTTCTTTGACGAGTCTGGCACCATGGTGGCTGAGGTTATTGACAACACTACCAGCCGCGGCCGCACCCTGCGCTTCCTTTATGACTGTCCGCACGACGAGTTCAAGCGCGAGCTTTATGCCTTGGGCGAGGCTCCGCTGCCCCGTTACATCATAGACCGCCGTGATGTGCATCACGGCACCGAAGACGATTTCTCCGACTTCCAGTGCATCTTTGCCAAGAATGAGGGTGCGGTGACAGCACCTGCCACCGGGCTGCATTTTTCGCGCGAGATGATGAAGCGCATGGAGATAAGGGGCATCAACTGTGCCTTTATAACACTTCACTGCGGGCTTGGCAATTTTCATGACATAGAGGTTGAAGACCTCACAAAGCACAAGATGGACTCTGAGCAGATGCACGTGAGTGCCGAGGCCTGCCGCATTGTCAACGAGACAAAGCGCAATGGCAGGCACGTGTGTGCCATTGGCACAAGCGTTGTCAAGGCCACGGAGACGGCGGTAGGCACTGACGGTATGCTCAAGGAGTATGACGGATGGACCAACAAGTTTATCTTCCC